>CAZEOJ010000041.1:0-12146 GCA_964513825.1 uncultured Bacteroidaceae bacterium | reverse complement strand
ATTTCTCGATGTTCTTCGACAACCGGCTCCACCGCAACGGCCCGGTGCTGATATAGTAAAAATTATGTATATTCGTATCTCTAAACAAAAAAATCACGCTATGAAACTCAAAAGATGCCATGAATCTGTCGGATAAACTCTCGCTCTACGTCTTGTATGTGAGTATAGGCGTTTTTATCGCTATCATACTCATTGTGGAGCTTTATGCGGCAAAAAGCGAGTCCGAACAGGCGGAACATATCACACAACTGCTCCAGACGGAGATGGTGAGCAATCTCGACAGCCGGCTCTATGCGGTTGAACAGCATGTAAAACGCACGGTGCCGGAAGCACGGTTACTTGAGATACAACAGATAAAACAGCACACCGACGACATCCTCAAAATCCTGCTCGAAAGCGATTCCATTATCGAGGGCTGCGGCATCGCCATGATTCCCGAAGCGACCCCCTCCGGAAAGGAATGGATGGAATATCTGTATCGGGACAAGGATACGATTATCCAAAAGCAACTGGGCGGCACCGACTACAACTACACCGCCTGCGAGTGGTACCGCACCCCCTTGGAACTGGGCGAGGGCGCGTGGAGCAAACCCTACGAAGACAAGGGCGGCGGAGAATGCCTGATGGTGACCTACGCGCTCCCTGTGGTCAACGCCTCGGGGCAGACCACCTGCGAAATCACGGCCGACATAGCTATCAGTATGCTCGACGAGGAACTGCACCGCCTTATCCCCTACCCCGGCAGCTATTCTTTTATCCTGACCAAAGACGGGCGGTTTCTGGAAGGGTATCCCGACATTCCGCAGGATTTCCCGTCCTTCGTTTCCATGCTCCGGAAAGATTTCATCTGCACGCTCACACCGGTGGAGAACATAGATATTGTGGTCGGCACCGCTTCGCCCCGCCGTTCCGTGGCCTCCGTCACCTCGCGCATCCGCCTGCCCCTGCTCCTGATTCTTGTCGTCGGCTTCGTCTTCCTTATCGCGGTGGTGAGAATGACCCTCGTCCGCGCCATGCGTCCGCTCAAAAGGCTCACCCAATCGGCCATCGACATAGGCAACGGAAATTTAGGCGCCGAAATTCCCCAAACCAGGCGCTATGCCGACTTGGCGCGTCTGAGCGAAGCCATGTCGTTCATGAAGGATTCCGTGCTTGCGCGCGAGCAAATGGAAAGCCAGCTCAGGATTGCCCGCGACATTCAACGTTCGCTCCTGCCGGCCTCGGAAGCCACCTATGCGTCCCCCAACGGAAAGGCGCGGCTGAGTCTGTCGGCGTTTCAGCAATCGGCCCTGGAGGTGGGGGGCGACCTCTACGATTATGTGGACACCGGCGATGCTTTGTATTTCATCATCGCGGACGTGAGCGGCAAAGGTATTCCCGCAGCCTTGATGATGAGCTACGTGAAGAGCCTTTTCCATTTCGCCGCCCAGCAGAGGCTGCAACCCTCGGAAATCGTGGCCAGAATCAACGACAATATGTGCGCCGACAACCCGAACAATATGTTCGTTACCTTACAGGTGGGCTATATCGATACGGGAGCCGGAAAGCTCGTGATTTCGAATGCCGGACACAATCCCGCCATTCTGCGTTCCTGCCGGGGTTGCGCCTATCTGAATCTTCCCGCTGCCCTTGCCGTCGGCATCCTGCCGGGTTTTGCGTACACCCAGCAGGAACTGCCTTTTGCGGCGGGCGACACGCTCTTTATGTACACCGACGGACTGTCGGAGGCGGAGAATCCGCAAGGCGTGTTCTATGGTCAGGAACGGCTTTTGCAGACGGTGGCGACGGCGATGGACACGCAGTCTTCGACAACGGGCATCGTCTCCTCTATCGGAGATGAAATAAAGGAATATTCGGCAGACCGTTATTCGGACGACATCACGATGCTTTGCCTGTCCGTTTCTTCGGGCAGCGGCATAACGATGCGGGTGGGCTATGATGTCGCGGAACTGGAGCTTTTGATGACCGCGATACAGGAGGCGGGGCGGCAAGAAGGTTGGGAGAGGCAGTTTGAGCAGAACATTATGTTGGTGGCGGAAGAGGCGGTGTCCAACATCATCCTCCACGCTCCCGCGCCGCATCCCGAAGAGCCTATCGAATTCGATTTGAGGGCGGAGGGAGAGCGTGTCGTCCTGACGATTCAAGACCACGGGCCGGAATTCAATCCTCTGCTGCACGATGCGGAAGTGGATACGTCGCTCTCTTTGGAGCAAAGGGAAATCGGCGGTCTCGGCATCTTTCTCATGCGCCGTCTTGCCGAGTCCATCGGGTATCGCTACCACAATCGCAAAAACATACTGAATATAATAATAAAAAATTAATGTCATGACGTTGGAAGTAGAGAAAAAAGACAACATCACGTTGATTAAAGTGGCGGGAAGACTCGACACCTTGACCTCACGCGATTTTGACAAACAAGTGGGTGAACTCGGCGATTTTACGGGCGATCTGGTCATCGACGGCGCGAAAATGGAATATATCAGCAGCGCCGGGCTCAGGTCTTTCATCTCGCTTCTCAAGAAAGTGAAGGCTTGCGGACACAACCTGGAGGTGGTCAACCTCACCGCCGACGTGCGTCCTATATTCGATATGACCGGTTTTTCCTCACTCTTCAATCTGAAATAACATGAACATCCTCACCCAGACGCAACTCGGGCTCTACTTTGAGAGCGTGCGCAATCCCGAGAAACTGATGTATCATCTTCCCTACCTCTTCAAATTCGACCATGTGGGCGCCGAAGAACTTGCAAGCGCGCTCGCCAAGGTGGTGGAGGCTTTTCCGAGCATGTCGGCGAGGATAACCGTCGACGAGGAGGGCAATCCTTTGTGGAAAGACGGCTCGGTATCGAACCCTCTCGCCATAGAAAGGGTGAGGATGGACGACAAGACCCTGCACGATACGGTGCAGGAAATGGTGACGCCTTTCGACCTGAACGACGCTCCGCTGGCGCGGCTGAAAGTGATTGAGACGGAAAAGGCCGTCTATCTCTTTACCGATTTTCATCATACGCTGCTCGACGGTGCCAGCCGCCAACTGATGCTCCGTGCCTTGGATGCGGCCTTGCGGGGTGAGCCGATAGCCAAAGAGTCGCCCACCCTATATGCGTTGGCCGAAAAAGAGGCGGCCGACAGAAAAACGCCCCGCTTGCAGGAGGCGAAAGAGAAATACAAGGAATTCCTGGAGGGGGCGAACGCCGCTTTCGACATTCTTCCTGACCTTGCCGCCAAGCCGGGCGCGGAGGAGACCTACCATAAGATAGCGGTGGATCTTGACATAGCGCCGGAGGCTTATCTTTCGTATTGCAAGACGAACACCCTGCCCTCGAGCGTGCCGGCGACGGCGGCCGTGGGTATCGTGTGCCAGGTTTTGAACCGCCGCGAGGACGTGACCTTCGCGACCGTCTACCACGGCAGGAAAGGCCACGACTACGACCGCACCTTCGGCATGATGGTCAAGACCCTTCCCGTGCGGGTGAAGACCGACGGCAAGACGTCTATCCGCGCGTTGCTGTCGCAGACCCAAAAGGATTTGAAGACGGCGCGCGACTACGACCTGTATTCTTTTGCCGACATCGCCCGCGACTATGGGGTGACGTCGGATTTCCTGTTTTCTTTTCAAGGCGACTTCCTCGCTTTTCCCGAAATCAAAGGGAAACGTCCCGAAGTGACGGAACTGGAGATGCTCGCCACGGGCTCCAAAATCACGGCCCAGCTGTTTTTCAAGGAGGGCAGGTCGGTTCTTGAAGTGGAATACCGCAGCGACCTTTTCAGCGAAACCTTGATGCGGACGTTGGCAAACACGTTCGGATGCGTGTTGCAACAGATTCTGCGTCTTGACTCCGAAACGCCGCTGGCGTCGCTTTCGTTGACAGGCAAGGAGGAATACGAGGAGGCGATGAGATTGGCGGACGGCGGGGCTTCGTTGGCCGAAGAAGGCCTTACCATACCGAGGATGTTCGCCAAGGCGGCGGCTTCCTATCCCGAGAATGTGGCGGTGGTGTTCGGCGATAAGAAATACACCTATCAGGAAATCGACCATATCACAAACCGTCTTGCGGCTCTGCTCCGCGATAAGTTCGGCATCGGCAGGGAGTCGGTGGTGGGCGTGATGATAGAGAGGTCGGAGCTTATGGTGCTCTATCCGTTGGCGATTATGAAGGCGGGGGGCGCGTATATGCCTCTCGATCCTCATTTTCCCGAAGAGCGTCTGATGTTTATGATAGAGGATGCGGGGGTGAAGATCATTCTCGCTGACGAGGGCGTGGTGGAAGAAAAAATCCCGTCCTACAAGGGCGATACCGTCACGATGCCGATGCTTGAAACGTTGGCCGCGCCTTTGTCCTCGTCCGAAGCGTGGGAGGGACCGGCGCCGGATTCGGCGATGGTGGTTCTCTACACCTCGGGGTCGACCGGCAAACCCAAGGGGGTGGTGCTGGAACAGGCGGGTCTGGTCAATTATGTGGCGGCCTATACCGCCATGACCGGCATGACGGCGACGGACCGTGTGGTGGCTTATGCCGCTTTCGGGTTCGATGCCCATACTATGGATCTGTATCCTACGTTGAGCACCGGTGCCACGCTGCATATCTTCGACAAGGATATAAGGCTCGACCTGACCGCCATGCACGACTATGTGGAAAGGGAGAAAATCACCGTGATGTTCATGACCACCCAGATAGCGTGGCAGATGGCGACTCTGTTCGAATTCTCCACGCTGCGGGCGTTGAGCGGCGGCGGCGAAAAACTTCCGCCGTTGGGTGGTTTGCCGTATGCGTTCCACAATCTCTACGGTCCTACGGAATGTTCCGTGGCGGCGACCGCTTTTCATCTGAACGACTTTACGGACGGCAAGGATATAGGACGGCCTATCCGCGGTTATGAGGTGCGCATTCTCGACCCGTATCAGAGGGTGCTTCCCAAGGGTGTGGCCGGCGAACTGGTGATACTGGGCGCCGGTGTGGGACGGGGCTACCTCCACCGTCCGGAACTGACCGCCGAGAAATTCATCACGATAGACGGAAAGAAGGCCTACCGCACGGGCGACCACGGCAGGTTCATGGAGAACGGCGACATAGAGTTCATCGGCCGTTCCGACGGGCTTGTCAAGCTGCGCGGATTGCGGATAGAACTTGGCGAAATAGAGGCTGTGGCGGCCAAACACCCCGATGTAAAAGCGTTCGCCGCCGCCGTCAAGCAACTCGGCAATATGGAGATGCTGGTGGGCTATTTCACGAGGGCGGAACAGAGCGACCTTTCCGCCGAGCGTCTGCGCGAATACATGCGGGGCGAACTGACGGAATTCATGGTACCCGAACTCATCCTGCAGATTGACGAAATGCCGCTGACACCCAACGGAAAGATAGACCGCAAGCGGCTTCCCGTTCCGGAACAGGAGCAGGCGGAAATCGTGGCTCCCGAAACCGAATCGGAACGCAAACTTTTCGACATTGCCAAAGACGTGCTCGGACACAGCGACTTCGGGGTCACCACCAATCTTCTTTCGGTGGGGCTCACGTCGTTGATGGCGATGCGGTTCGTGGCGGCTATCGTCAAACAGATAGGCGTAAAAATCACCGCCAAGACCGTGATGTCGTCGCCGACGGTCAGAGAGATTGCCCAGGGCCTCGATGTAAACGGGGCTCCGTCTTCTCCTGCGGAAAGCGGCACCAAGGCTTCCCAGCGCAAATACTATCCTCTTTCCGAAAACCAGCGGGGTGTGTATATCGACTGGGAGATGAACCGCACCGCGCTTCAATACAACATTCCCCAGGCATTCAGATTCGGGGCCGGCACCGATGCCGAAAAGTTGAAGAAAGCCGTATTGGATATGCTGGCGGCGCACCCGGGGCTGATGACGGGAATGGTTTGGCGCAACGGGGATGTGATGCAGGAACCGCGACGGTCCGAAGTCGATATCGAGATTACGGCGCTCGACCGAATGCCCGACGCGGCGTTTTTCCAAAGCAAGGTCCGTCCTTTCGACCTTTTCAACGATTCCCTCTTCCGTTGCGAGATATACACCTATCTCGACCATGTCTATCTGTTTATCGACGCGCACCATATCCTGTTCGACGGTATGTCGGCGATGGTGGTTCTCGAAGACATACGCAAGGCCTACCGGGGCGAGAAACTTCCCTTGGAGGAATACAGCGCCTTGGATCACGCCCTGCACGAAAAGGATTTGTTGGAGAGCGAGAGTTTCGAGAATGCCGAGAAATGGTTCGACACCCTTATCGGAGATTCGGAATCGACTTCCTATCCCCGCAGCTCGCATCCCGACAACGATATAGCCGGAGGCATGGGGCGTATCAAAATGAGCCTGAAAGCGGAGGATATACGGAATTTCTGCACGGAAAAAGGCCTCACGGTGAGCAATTATATGCTGGCGGCTTTCCTGCAGATTCTGCATCGCCTTGTCAGGGAGGAGACCATACAGATCACCACGGTCAACAACGGCAGGAACGATGTGAGGTTGCTTTCTTCCACGGGTATGTTCGTCAAGACCCTGCCCGTGGTTTCAAGATGCGCCGAACCCAAGAAAATCACGCCCGCCCAGTTTGCCACCGAGATACAGAAACAGTTCCTCACGACACAGGACTACGATTTCTATCCTTTCACGACCCTTGTGGACAGAAAGGGTATACATCCCGAAATCATGTATGTGTATGAGGGCGGCATCGACCTCTCGGGAAATGCCGGAACGGACGCCTTGACCGCCGAGCAGATTCCTCTTGCGCTCAACACCGCCAAAGTTCCGTTGACCTTGCTTGTCTTTGAAGACAAGAACAAGAATTTTGAGCTTGTGTTGGAATACGACACTTCCCTTTATGGCATCGACGACATGACGGTTCTGCTCCGAATGACGGCGTGCCTTTCCTCGAGTCTGGTCAAGGCCGGGTGTCTGAGCGAGGGGATGATGGCCGACGCGCCGGCCTTAGCCAAGCTCGAAACCCTGCGGTATGGCGAGACGTGCGAGGTTCCCTACAAATCGATGCACGGACAAATGGAGAAATGCGCGGACAAGACACCCGATGTGCTGGCTCTCGTGGCCTGCGACCGGAAGCTGACCTACCGTCAGTTCGACAACGAATGTAACCGCATCGCGAACGCCTTGATGAAAAGAGGGGTGCGCCACGGCGACAGAATCGTGATCTTGCTGCCGAGAAGGGCGAGCCTCATCACGGCTATCTACGGTACCATGAAGACCGGCTCGGCCTACATTCCCTGCGATCCTGATTATCCTGCCGAACGAATCAAGCTGATTACCGAAGACAGCAATGCCCGCTACATCATCACCACCGCCGACAGGGTTTCGCTTTTCGAGAACGCCGTCGACATCGAGGAACTTCTTTCCGAAACGGACGAAACCAGACCGAACGTGGAAGTGTCGCCCGAAGACGTGGCATATATGATCTACACTTCCGGCTCCACGGGACGGCCCAAAGGGGTGATGATTCCGCAACGGGGCATCTGCAACTATCTCTTCGGCTACTACGACAAATACTTCAAGGACCGGCCGGAGACCCAAGTGGAGATGCTGTTGGTCACCATTTCTTTCGATGCCTCGCTCAACAATCTCGGCGTGTCGCTCACCTGCGGCCATACCTTGGTGTTGGCCAACGAGGAGGAGTGCAAGGATGTGATCATGCTCGCCAAGCTGATGCTCGACAATCATGTGGATGCGTTCGACACCACGCCGAGCCGCCTGGACGCGATGCTCGACCTGCCGGAATTCCGCAAGGCCGTGGCGCAGAGCAATCATCTGAACATCGGCGGTGAGGGCTTCCAGAATGCCTTGATAGCCAAACTGTACGATACAGGTTTCCAGGGCAGGGCCGTCAACGAATACGGTCCGACGGAGACCACGGTGGGCAGTAACCATTACGAAATGAGTCCGTACACACCCGTCATCGCCGGACCTCCTTTCTACAACCAGTCTCAGCGCGTGGTGGATGCCTGGGGTGGCGAACTGCCTGTGGGAGCCATCGGCGAACTGTATATCTTCGGACGGGGCTTGGGCCTCGGCTACAACAACCTGCCCGAGAAAACCGCCGAAGCCTATGTGAACTATCAGGGTGAGAACGCCTACCGCACGGGAGACCTTGCCAAATGGACCCCCGACGGCGACATTGTGATTCTGGGACGTATCGACCACCAGGTAAAACTGCGCGGCCTGCGCATCGAGCTCGGCGAGATAGAGAATGTGGCCCTGCAGTTCGAGGGTATCGGGAAAGTGGCGGCCAATGTATGCGAGGTCAACAAGATTCAGCATTTGGTGCTGTATTATACCGCCCCGCAGGACATCGACACGGACAAGCTCCGCGAATTCCTGGCCTCGCGTCTCACCGAATATATGGTGCCCGACTCCTATATGAAAATCGAGGAGATGCCCTTGACGCCCAACGGAAAGACCAACCGCAAGGCCTTGCCTTTGCCGGAGATTGCCGCAGGCGCCGAATATGTGGAACCTGAGGGTCGGCTCGAAAGCCTTATCGCGGACGCTTTCACCGCCGTGCTGGGCAACGAGCGCACCGGAGCCAACGACGACTTCTTCTCTATCGGCGGCACGTCCATAAGCGCGATAAAGGTGGTGGCGGCCATCGCCCGTTCCGGCTACAGCGTGACGTACAAGAATGTGTTTGAGGCACGCACCCCGAGGGCTTTGGCCGATATGATCAAAGGCAAGAAACAGGACGCTCCGTCGGTGACGCCCACGGAAATCTCCCTCACTTCGGGAGAGGAGACGAAATCGGAATTCGAAAGCGTCCTCGCCAAGAACACCTTGGATGCCTACCTCAACGGAGAACGGGCGGAATTGGGCGATGTGTTGCTGGCCGGCGCCACCGGTTTCATGGGCATCCACATGCTTCACGAACTGCTTGTGAACCACGACGGAACGATAGTCTGCCTGCTGCGCAGGAAAGGCAACCTTTCGCCGGAAAGCCGGTTGCGGACGCTCCTTTTCTACTATTTCGACAACACGTTCGAGGAAGCGTTCGCCAGCGGCAGGGTGCGGATAGAGGAATGCGAGGTCACGGCTCCGATTCCCGAAGAGGTAAGCGCCCGGCTGAAAGTGGACACCGTCATCAACTGCGCCGCGAACGTAAAGCATTTCTCGGCGGGCAACGATATAGAACTTGTCAACGTGGAGAGCGTGCGGAACCTGATTGCGCTGTGCCGGCAGAAAGACGCGCGGCTTATCCATATCTCCACGGTGAGTGTGGCCGGAGAGAGCGTGAACGGTTATCCGGATCCCGAAATACTGCTGACCGAACATAAGTTCGACTTCGGACAGAGCCTGGCCAACCAATACGTAAGTTCCAAATACAAGGCGGAAGAATTGATACTTTCTGCGATACGGGACAACGGATTGAAAGCCAAAATTATGCGGGTAGGCAACCTTTCGGCGCGCGCCGTCGACGGAGAATTTCAGATCAACTTCAACAGCAATGCGTTTATGGGGCGTCTCAAAGCCTATGTCGCCTTGGGTTGCGCGCCGTATGCCGTGCTCGACGCGCCTTGCGAGTTCTCCCCTATCGACGAAGTGTGCCGCGCCATCCTTCTCCTCAGTTCCACGCCTACGGACATGATTGTCTTTCATCCCTGCAACAACCACCGGCTGCCGTTGGGCGATGTGCTCCATATCCTCGGCAAAGTGGGCTATGAAGTGCGGTCTGTGGAAAACGACGAATTCATGCAGGCCGAACGCGAAGCTATGGACATTCCCGAAAAGGTGAATGCGCTCCAGCCTCTGCTGGCCTATGATTCCGATGCGTCGACCCACACCGTCTTCATCCGTTACGATGCGGAGTTCACCACGCAGATTCTCTACAGGCTCGGTTTCCGCTGGAACCCCACCTCGCACGAATATGTGGAACGGTTCATCAAGGCCATAGAATCCTTAAATTTCTTTGACCTATGATACCTTCCCGTTCGTCGTATCTGGTAGGAAAGGCATTCCGTGGATTCCTGCTCGCCTCGGTCCTCACCGCCGCGGCCTCGCAGGTAGGCACGCTTGTCGACGGCCTGATGCTCAGCCATTTCATCAACGAGACGGCGATGAGCGCCATCAACATAGCCTCTCCCGTGATGCAGACGCTGTTCGCCCTCTGCATCCTGATGGGCGTGGGCGGGTCGATGCTGGCGGGCGTGGCGATGGGCAACCACAAACGGGAGGAGGCCTCACGTCTTTTCTCCATCGTACTTGCCGCCATCGCCGTGCTCGGCATCCTCATCGGCGTCTTCGGCTTCCTCTTTATGGACAACTTGGTGGCGTTGCTGTGTCCCGACGTTTCGTTGCAACCCTATGCGAAAGGCTATCTCGACATCATCGTGCCCGCCGCTCCCGTCTATATGGTGATGGCGGTGACGCAGATGTTCGTGACGCTCGACGGAGAGCCTAAAAGAGTGACCGCCGCCGTGGCATGCAGCACCGCCGTCAATCTCTTTCTCGACTACGCTTTCATTGTGTGGTGCGGTTGGGGCATGACCGGAGCCGCCGTAGCCACCGTGTTGAGTTACGGGGCCGCCCTGCTGGTGATGTATCCTCATTTCCGCAAGGAAAACGCCTTGAAGTTCGCGATGCCCCACTCGGCAAAGATGCTCGGAAAAATCGTGTCCATGGGACTGCCTTTCGGCATCGCCACCCTGATGATCGCCGTGCAGCTGCTCGGCAACAACACCATCGCGATGCATTATCTGGGCGGCAACGGCATCGTGACGCTGTCGGTCTGCGTCTATCTTTTGCAGTTTTCGATGATTCTGCTCACCGGCACGTTGGAATCCTTCCAGCCCGTGGCGGCCATCCTCAAGGGGTCGGGCGACAACCGAGGGGTGGCGCTTGTGTTGCGCAAGGCCTATTCCTTTCTGGTCGTGGGGCTGTCGGTCCTCTCGTTCATCCTCGTGCTGTTTCCGGATTGGATCGCCGCCCTGTTCGGCATCGACGACCCCGCCGTGACAGCGACCATGCGCGTCGCCCTGCCCGCTTTCGCGGTGAACATCGTGCTCCAGTGCATCGTCTATCTCCTCATTCCGGTCTACCAGATCTACAACCATAAGTTTCTCGCGCTTGTCATTTCTTTCGGACAGCCCTTGCTGCCGATGCTGTTTTTCTGGCTTCTCTCCTTTTTGTCCACTTCGGGTGCGGATGCGGTGAACCCGTGGTGGGGCTTCGCTTTCGGCCAGATATGCGTGGTGCTTGTGCTGTTGCCTTTCACCCTCGCCCAAAAGGGAAAACACCTTCCCTTTATCCTGATTCCCACCGACAGTCCCGACCTCTTGTTCGATATATCGGTAAAACCCTCTGTGGAGGATATGATGAAGGTTCTCGAACAGGAGGAGGGATGGCTCCGCGAACGCGGCATTCCTGAGGGGTTGCGGATAAGGGTCATCCTGGCTTGCGAGGAAACGCTCCGCAACGTGATAGAACATGCGCTCAAGCACAAGCGGAGGTCGATGATCGATTTGAGGCTGGCGGTATCGGAAGAGACACTGACCGTGCTGGTGCGGGACGAGGGGATTCCTTTCAATCCTGTCGAACAGGACCCCGGCACCGGCATCGGGCTGCTCTTGGTAAAGAAAACCTGCGACGACCTCAAATACGAGTATCTTTTCAGGCAAAATCTTCTCACGATAATATGGAACCGACATGTTCTTTAAGATAGCACCTACGGAAGCGGCGGGAATGTCGCCGGCACAACTGAGCGGCATGGCAAGAGGCTTGCTGGCTTCGCTCCTCGACGGCCACTACGGGCTGTCGCCTTTGCCGCAGATAGCCGTCGCCGAGAACGGGAAGCCTTATTTCCCCTCCCACCCGGAGATACATTTCTCGCTTTCTCATTGCAAGAAGGCGGTGATGGCGGTGGTGGATTCTGCGGAAATAGGGTGCGATATCGAGGAGATTCAAAAGGATTTTCCTTTGGAGTTGCTGAATGTGGCTTTCTCGGAGCACGAGAAACATCGGATACTGGCTGCTCCCGCACCCGAACTGGAACTGACCGCTCTTTGGACCCGCAAGGAAGCCGTCGTGAAACGGAACGGAACGATTCCCGACTTTCCCTCCACCTGGAATTCCGAGGACCCGAATGTCCTCACCCGCATCCTCCCGGAAGCCGGCTACGCCTTTTCCATCGCCACCACCGCCCCTC
>CAZEOJ010000040.1:6069-12356 GCA_964513825.1 uncultured Bacteroidaceae bacterium | reverse complement strand
AAGCCGACATGCTGGCCCAACTCGCCCGCAAACCGGATGCGCCCGCCCTCGAAAAATAGCCACCGGTTACGCATCCAACAAGTAAGCCCCGCTTTCCTAGGAAGGCGGGGCTTATTTGTTATAGGTTTATAAACTATAAACTCGTCTTGGTCTTTTTCTGCTTGTGCCCATATATCAAGAGCCCGATAATACTAGCCACGCAAAACACAGAGCAAACAGTAAATAAGGGTATTAGGATGCTCATTTTGGGTTGACGTATGGTGATTATCTTACAAGCACCTTGTGGCTTCGTGCCCCCACGCGCACGATATACACGCCGCTCTGCCGTACCGGAATGGCCGTGGCGGTGCCGTTATAGACGCATTGCCCCGCCATATTATACACCTGCACCAAACCCTGATTCTCGGAAAGGTAAATCGTGCGGTCTTGCACGTAAACGCGGAAGTTGTCTGTATCGCGGCTCTCATTGGTCACATCATCATTTTCGATTACAGAAATATACCATGTAAAAGTAACTGTATTGTTGTTGGTAACGTCCATATTATCTCCGGAAAATACCTCATAATTGTTTCTTATGCTCGAATTTCGTAATGTCAATTTATACAGACCATTTTTATGAAAACGAAAAACGAAATCTTTTTCTGTCCAAGAGTCAAGACTGGGAGCATCTGATATTTCGAAGGTGGAAACGGTTTCTCCCAATATTCTTTCCGAGGATAAATCCAAAGGAAGATTGCCATGAATAATGATAGTATCCGCTTGATCAGCTTGGAATTGAAACCAGTCCGTCTGGATATATGCTTTATATAGCATAGTTAAGGGAATATGGTTGTTGTTGCACTCTAACCATTCCAAGTCGGTATTGTGGCTTAGGTCCAAAGTTGTCAGTTGATTTTTGTAGCACATCAACTTCTGCAAGTCGGTGTTGTGGCTTAGGTCCAAAGTCGTCAGTCGATTGCCGAAGCAATCCAAACTTGTCAAGGCGGTGTTGAGGCTTACGTCCAAAGACGTCAGTTGATTCTTGGCGCACATCAACTCTTCCAAGTTGGTGTTGAGGCTTATGTCTAAAGTTGTTAGTTGATTGTCGGAGCAAAGCAAATCCATCAATTTAGCGTTATTGCTTACGTCTAGGCTTTTCAGTTGGTTGTTGTAGCAAAACAACTCTACCAAGGCGGTATTGTTGCTTATATCTAGGCTTTTCAATGGGTTGTTTCCGCACCTCAAAGAATACAATTCAGTGTTGTTACTTACGTCCAAAGTTGTCAGTTGATTGTCGGTACATTCCAAATATTCTAAGGCGATGTTGTGACTTACATCCAAAGAAGTCAGTTGATTGTAGAAGCAAAATAAAGCTTCTAAGGCGGTGTTGTGACTTACATCCAAAGAAGTCAGTTGATTGAAGTAGCAAAACAACGATGTCAAGGCTGTGTTGTTGCTCACGTCTAAGGTTGTTAGTGGATTGTATTCGCAACTCAACGATGTCAAGGCTGTGTTGTTGCTCACGTCCAGAGTTGTCAGTTGATTGCAGCTACAATTCAACGATGCCAAGGCCGTGCAACTTCTTATATCTAAAGAATCAATATCGATACCTTTGGCCCAGACATCTATATCTCTATAATAAGGTGGTAAGCCGCAACTTTGTATAGAAACGGTATATTCGATGCTCTTCTCGTAGGTGTAGTAAATTCGCCAATAACCTTTCCCGTATACGGTCATGTTTTGTTGTCCTTCAGCGGGATTGAAAGATCCTTGAGTCTTCCCATTATTATATTCCACCTCAATACCGCTTATTACGTTATTTGAGAACTGATATACAAATACGGAAGAATCGGTGCCTTTGTCAATGTTAAACTCAAAATATAGTGTGTCGGTCTTGGTTTGTGCAAAATTCGGGGCGGCGATGGCAAGAAGCAAGCCCAAAAGGAGGAATAAACGTTTCATGTCGTTTCTCATTTATTTTTAATTTGTTAAATATGGTGTGGCGTTTCTGCAAAGCGCAAAGATAGATAATTATTGATTAAGACAAGATGTATTTTATTGAGGGATAGCAAATTATATTATTATAATTTTATGTGTGGAAATGTATGGAAAAAGACCTGTTTACAAGACTGTTGCCACCAAAATCCCCGCCATACCTCCCGCCCCACAACCGGCAATCCTCCCACCGTCCACCAGCCCCCATTACACACCCAAATCCGTCCGCAAAATCCCCCTCCAATCGCCTATAATCCCTCCCCGCCCTCCGTCAAACCCCCGTCCCCCTCGCCCTAAATTATAATAATATAATTTGCACGCAAGAAAAACAGCGTACAATATCTTTAAACGGAAATTTTGCGGGTATTTGCATTTTTATCTTCCAACGATAAAAATAATTTTGCTCACCGCCCTTTCAACCGCTACATTTATGCGACACTGTCGCATAAATGTCTGAAACAAGTTTATGTATTTATTGTCAGCGATATATATAAACGGTTGCAATTTGTAACCCTTTCAACCCGCTACAATTTGTAGCGCTTTGCTCAGTTCCCTTTTTTTCGTTGGATATGTTTCGGTAGGGCATCGGTTTTGTCGCCGGCTTCAATCGTATGCAGGTTCTTGGCGTTGAGCGGCGATACTATCGAGTGCCCGAGTTGTTTTTCCATATTGTTTTTGGCGGTTCGGGCAACTCCGGCGCCTTGTTTGGCAATGGCCTTATGCGCCCCGATGTTTTTGGGATTCCTTGTTTTTGAAAGTTCCGTGGTATAGGCTTCCGCCAAGGAGTTAAGGGCTAACTCCAAGTTGGTCATGTTATCGCGCAGGTTCTCCTTTTTTAAGCCTTTGAAGTTCTTGTATTGTTTGGTGGTGAAACCGCTCCAACCTTGGGTGATGATGTCGGTAAGCGTGGCGTATTGCTGTTGCTGCACGCCGCCGCGCTGCCATTCGTCGGTGAGTTCCTTGCGGATTTCGATACTGTGGATGCGTTGGTTTATCCATGCATCGGAATAGCCGAGGCGTTTGTAGTCGTTTACGGCTTGTTCTATGGATAATTCGGGGTCTTGCAGTTGGTCGATACGGGTGGCGGCCACCTGTGCCATCCATTGTTTAAAGGGTTCCGCCTTGGGGGAGGGGATGGATTGGATGAGGCGGAAAAGTTGCTCGGTATCAGCTACATCGGTAAGACGCATCTTGCCGTCAGGGGCGTGCATTTTCAACTGGTAACAATTTGTTACCACTTGAAATCCTTCTTTTATTAATCTTCCTTTCAATACTTTCCAATACTTGCGGGCGGTTTGGTAATCGCTATCGGTAAGCACCGCCACCACATCCACAATGGAGAAATACCACTTTTCGTGTTCATCATCCCATACGGTACGCACTTTGCGGTCTTCGAATAACTTTAAGGCTTCTCTCTTTGTCATGGCAAATACCTTTTATTTTCGGCGGCACTATATCCTTTCGAAGCAGTCCTGGGGAACCCAGCCGCGGGAGCCGTTCTTGACGCGGATTTTGACGAAATTGCCGGCCTGGTCCTCAATCCGCACCTTGCTGCCCTCGTGCAGAATGAACTTGGTCTCGCTTTTTTCCTGCGGGGAGGCCTTGACGTTTACCGAGGCCTGCATCACCACCGCCGTATCGGCATGGAGGATGCGGTATTGCCCCGTGGCGAGAATCATGCTGCCGCAGAAGAGCAGCGCAAAGAGCAGGGAGAGGAAGAAGCCCGCCCGCTTGCCCTCGGCGCGTTGCGTTTGCAGATAGACGCCGCACGAAACGAGGCACAGGGCGAAAGAGAGCAGAATCACCCACGCCCACGCAGAAAGCGAAAACATGCCGCATAGCTTCTCCCACCAGGTGTAGACGAAAATCTGCGGAAGCGGGTTGAAGCGGTCCAGAATCTTGCCCTCGGCCAAGGCGAGATTGTCTTGTATGTCGCGGTTGGAGGGCGAGAGGCGGAGCGCCTTCTCGTAGTAGAGGATAGCGTGGGGATAGTCCACCAGACGATAGTAGGTGTTGCCGAGGTTGTAGTACACCTCCCACGACTCATAGCCTTGGTTCAGCGCGGTCTGATAGTGTTTGGCCGCCAGGGGGTAGTCCGCTTTCTCGTAGGCGCGGTTGCCCTCCACAAAGGCGTTCTCCCACATCCTGAGGTTCTGTGCCCGGGACGGCAACGCGCAGGCCGAAACCACGCAGATCAGCGCCACGGACAATATCTTGTTTATCATTTTCATAATGCTTCTTTATCGCGTTTATTTTATCGCGCCCACCATTTTATATACGGCATCGAGGGCTTCGTCATACAACTTCTTCATCTGCTCCCTGTCGTGCGCGCCGGGCGCGAAACGGGCGTACTCGCAGTGCGAGAGGGTCTGTATGAAACTGTCGGTGAGGGCGGGTTCGATATTCCGTTTCTCCAGTTCCGTCCGCACGTTGTCCATAGAGAGGTCGGCGGTGGCGATGTTGAGCTTGCCCGAAAGGAAGCCCCACAGCGCCTGCGAGATCTCCACATGGAACTCGTCGCTCTTGTTCTCTTGCAGAAAGCGGTCGGCCTTGCGCAGACATCGTTTGGCTTCTTTGGCGGCCTTGCGGTTCTTCATGCCCACCACATCGGCCTGCAACTTGCGGTTGCGCGAGAGCAGCAGCAAGGTGGCGGCAAAGAGCAGGGCCTCGCCCGCCAGACAAAGCCAGAACAGGCCCGAAAAGAGAAAGTTCTTGCCCGTGGCTTTCCACGAGGGCACGCCGGTCTGTATATAGGCGATGTCCTGCCCGTGCGTCTGCGTTCCGTTCTGCGCGTGCGTGTAGCCGGCATCCTTGCCCGCTTCTATCTCCAAGACAATCTCATTCACCCGCTTTTCCATATACTTGCCCGTGGCGGGATTGAAGAACGCGTAGGAGAAGGCGGGAATCTTGTAGGCACCCGCATGACGGGGCACGACGATATATTCGAAGGTGGCCGCGCCGCTCACGCCGTCTTCGTCCACCGTCTTCTTATGCGATACACGGGGCTCGTAGACCTCGAAATCGGGCGGAAACTGCACCGAGGGCGCGTGAATCATCTCGATATTGCCCTTGCCCGCCACGGTAAAGGTAAACGTGAGGGCGTCGTTCACCTTGGGTTTCTGCGACCTGTCGTAGTCGAAAGAAAGGCTGTACTCGCCCACCAGCCCGTCGAAAGAGGCGGGACGGTTCTCGTCGGGGAGGGGACGCGCCTGAATCCTGATGCTTTGGGAACGGAGGTCTTTCTTGACCAACTCGGTGGGCGAGCCGAAGAAATCGTCTTCGAACATATCGAAGATACTGCGGCTCTGACGGGCCCTGCGGGGTGCCTGCACCTGCGCCACCGCCTCCACTTCCAGCGGTTCGAGCGTGTGCGCGCCGGCCTGCTGGGCAAAGAGCGCCACCTTGCGGATGTCGGCCGATACGAACTGCTTGCCGTTTATGTTCTCCTGCCTTTGACTTTGCGGGTCAACCTGCAGTTCTTCGGTCCAGAAACCTTTGTTGGAGGGCGTTTTATAGATGCTGTACTGCTCCACGGGAATGGAGGTGTAGATGCGGTAGGTAAGCAGCACCTGCTCGCCCACATAGGGCTGTCGGTTGCTTACGGAAGCCTTGATGTAGAGGTCTTCGCCGTTTACCGTGGCGGGCGTGCGCTCCGGCCGGCTGTCGGAACGGTTGGCGCCTTGGGTGGGCTGCGCCTGTTGCGGGGCGTCGGTGACGGTGAGCGTGAAAGGCTCTGAGTAATAGGTTTTTCCGCCCACCTCGATAGAGGCCTTGCCGAAATCGTAGCTGCCGGCTTTGGGCGCGCGCAGTTGGTAGGTGTAGGAGAGGGAGAAGCTCTGCGACTGCCGTCCGTTGACGAACTGGAAGCTGCTCGACTGCGACTGCGCAGGGCCGAAAAGGATGTCCAGCCCTTTGAAGGCGGGGGCCTGAAAGTTCTTCGAGCCCCGTGTATTGATAGCGTAACTTACCTCAAACGTCTGACCCGCCGCCACACGCGACGGAGCCCGGAGGCTCAGTACGGGTTCTTCCTGCGCCTGTGCGCCCGAAAACAGCGAGCCTGCCGCAATCGCCACCGCGAGGAACAGGCCCGATAGTTTAATCTTCATAATATCGCTCTTTGCCAACTTTACCAATCTTTTTCAACGGGAGAACCCTTGCCGCGGTTCTCCTCTTTCTTGATTTTTTCCAAGGTGTTCTTCTCCTGGTTCTCCAACGCCCGCAAAATCCTTTCGGCATCCTGCTCTTTCTGCTTCTGCCGCTGCTGTTGCTGCGGGCTCTGCCGGGGCTGGTTGTCGGAATTCTGCTGTTGTTGC
>CAZEOJ010000040.1:3292-5969 GCA_964513825.1 uncultured Bacteroidaceae bacterium | reverse complement strand
CTGCTGTTGCTGCGGGCTCTGCCGGGGCTGGTTGTCGGAATTCTGCTGTTGTTGCTGTTGCTTATCCTTGTCTTTATCCTGTTGATTCTGCTGCTGTTGCTGTTGGTTCTTGTCCTGATTGTTCTTGTCCTGGTTCTTGTCGTTCTTGTTCTGTTGGTTCTGCTGCTGTTGCTGTTGTTGCAGCATCTTCTGCGCGTAGGCCAGATTGTAGCGCGAGTCGTTGCGGCCGGGCTTGTTCTTCAAGGCCTCCACATAGGCGTCCACGGCCTTTTGATAGTCCTGGCTTTGCATGTAGGCGTTGCCCATGTTGTGATAGGCGTCCGCGCGCTCGTCTTTCGTCAGGAAGGGGTTCTGCAAGGTGTTGTGATATTGCGCCGCCGCGCCCTCGAAATCGCCCTGCCGGTATTGGGTGTTCCCTAAGTTATAGTGCGCCTTGTAGTAGGTGCTGTCGTTGGCCAAGGCTTTGAGGTAGGCGATTTCGGCGTTCTGAAACGAAGAATCCAAATAGAGCCTGTTGCCTTTGTGGGTGGGAATGGCGCGTTGGGCGTGAAGGGGCGCCAGCGTCCCCGCCGTGCAGAGGAAAAGCGTCAATACGGCGGTTCTGCCTGTTTTGGAGCCGAAAAGACGGGCGCGGTTGAGCACCTTGTTCCGCTTTTCGAAAAGGAAGATTTCCAGCACCAGGAGCAACAACGCCAAGGCCACGAAATACCCGTAACGGGTCTCGTAGTCGGAAATGTTCTGACTTTCGAACGTCACTTTGTCTAAGCGCGAAAGTTTGTCGAACACCTGCTCCACACCCGACGAGATATTGTTGGCCTCCACAAAGAAGCCGTCGCCCGCCTTGGCTATATCCTGCATCATCGAGCGGTTCATGCGCGTGATGACCACCTGCCCGTCGCGGTCTTTCTTATACGACACGATTTTGCCGTTGCGGTATTCGGGAATGGGCGCCCCTTGCGGCGAACCCATGCCCACCGTGCTCACCACGATGCCTTTCCTGGCGGCGGCCGCCGCCTCTCCCACCGCGTCGTCCTCGTGGTTCTCCCCGTCGCTGATCACGATAATCGCCTTGTTCTTGTCCTTTTCGTACTTGGGGTCGAAATTGTCGGCGCACAGGCGGATGGCCTTGCCGATAGCCGTTCCCTGACGGCTGAGGTCGGAGGTCTGCACGTTGCCGATAAAGAGTTTGGCGGCGCTGTAATCGGTGGTGAGGGGCAGTTGCAGCACCGCGTCGCCCGCAAAGACCACCAAGCCGATGCGGTCGCTTTCCATTTTGTCCAAGATGCGGATTACCGCCTGCTTGGCCCGCATCAGACGCGAGGGTTGAATATCGTTGCTGTTCATGCTGTTGGAAATGTCCAACGCAATCATCACATCGATGCCCTTACGCTCCACTTTCTTGACGCTGGTGCCCAGTTGCGGATTGGCCAAAGCCACCACCAGGAGCGCATAAATCATCATGAGCATAAAGAATTTGAGATGCGGCTTGCCCTTGGAATAGTCGGGAACCTGTTTCAGAAGGGCGGCCTCCGCACCCAGACGCGCCAGGCTTTTCTTCTTGCGGTAGAGGTTGTAGTAGAACAGGGCCGTAAACGGCAGCAACAGCAAGAGGAACCAAAGTATGTTCGGATTTTCGAAAATAAACATCACGGCAAGGTTTTAAAGACAGACAATCGGAGCAGCAGTTCGAGCAACAGCAAGCCTAAGGCCAACCACAGGAAGGGTTTGAACTCTTCGGCGCGCTGTTCGTACGAAAGCACCTCTATTTTTGTTTTTTCGAGTTTGTCGATTTCTTCGAAAACGGCTTTGAGCCGCCCCTTGTTGGTGGCGCGGAAATACGTTCCCCCCGTTTCGTCGGCAATCTGTTTGAGCAGGGCTTCGTCTATCTCCACCTGCACATTCTGATATTGGATGCCGAAGGGCGTCTTGTAGGGGTAGGGCGCCAGTCCGCGCGTGCCCACGCCTATGGTATAGACGCGGATGCCGTAGGTCTTGGCGATGTCGGAGGCGGTGAGCGGGTCTATGGAACCGGCGTTGTTGACCCCGTCGGTAAGCAGGATGATGACCTTGCTCTTGGCATCGCTCTGGCGGATGCGGTTGATGCTCACCGCCAGGCCGTCGCCCAAGGCCGTGCCGTCGGTAATCACGCCGCTTTTGAGTTGACGGATACGGTTTTCGAGAATGCCGTGGTCTATCGTGAGCGGGCATTGCGTATAGGCTTCGCCGCTGAAAGCCACCACGGCGATGCGGTCGTTCTCCCGTCCGCGCACGAACTCGCGCGCCAGCTGCTTGGACGCTTCCAGACGGTTGGGCGAAAAGTCCTCGGCCAACATACTGCCCGAAATGTCCATAGCCATCACGATATCGACCCCTTCGATATTCTTGCTGCTCTGCTTGCTCGAAGACTGCGGGCGCGCCAAGGCCACGATCAGCAGGGCCACGGCCAGCAGGCGCAATACATGCAGGGCAGGGTAGAGCCTCTGCCGCCACGTCTTCTTCAACACCTCCCGATAGGCGGAATCGGAGTAGTGGAGATAGGGACGGGTCTTCTTATCGCGCGCAAAGAGCCAATATCCGAGCGGTGGCAGGATAAGCAGCAGCCACAGCAGTTTGGGATATGCAAAAACGATATTTTCCATAATTTCTCGGTTCTTGTTCTATTCGGCCTTGCCGGAGG
>CAZEOJ010000040.1:0-3192 GCA_964513825.1 uncultured Bacteroidaceae bacterium | reverse complement strand
CGGCCTCGGATTTCCCGGGGTCGGAAACCGGCGCCTCGGCCTTTCCCTCCTCGGAGGCTGAAGCCTCGTCCGCCGCCTGTTTCATCGCTTTCAAAAATTCCTCCACCTTGTCGAAAGACGTCTCGTTTTCGTCGGGCGCAGGCTCGCTCTTGGCAAACTTCACCAACGTGGAACGTTGCAGCACCTCTTTCAGCCCGCCCCGTGCAGGAGCCTCGATACGGGCGCAATCATCGAGAGCGTCGCAAAGCTCGTCGTTGGTCATCTCCACGGCGGCGATTTCCAGCGCTTCTTTCAGATAGAGGCGCAGGATATCGGTCAATTCGGTATAATATTCCTTTACCGCACCCTTCTGCCAAAGTTGCTTTTCTTTCAGCGCTTTGAGCGAGGCCAAGGCTCTGTCTACGGGCGGTATGGAGGGCTTGCGCGGAATAAAGAGGGGCTTGCCCGCGTTTCTCCGCTTGATGTAGCGCACCAAGAACCACAGCCCCACCGCCAAGGCCGCCGCACCCAACAGAATCCACAGGATAAAGCCGTAGCGGGCGGTATATTCCTTAAACAATTCCTTTTTGGTGACCTCGAAAATTCCCCGTATGTCCTTGATGCCGAGTGTAGTGTCGACAATCGGGGCAAACAGCAGCACCCGTCCCGAATCGGTGCGGGCCGGGTAGAGTTTTCCGCCGGCGGCATATTCCAGCTCAAAAGACGGAATCGTGTAGGCGCCTTCCTTATAGGCCGAGAAACGATACGTCACCGAGCCGATGCGGGTATCGGGGAGGTTGCCCGGCAGAAACTCCCTTTGGAGCGAATCTTGCGGAAGAATGAACAATCCGGGTGCAAATTCCTCGTGCAGAACGGGAAAGCGCACGCTTTCCGCATCCTTGCACTCCCACGATACTTTTAGGTTGAGCGCGTCGCCGATCCAGCCCGAGGTGTCGTGTTCCACCCACGCACGGAAAGGCTCCTGCGCGCCCGCGCGCAAGGCCGCCCCCGTCAACACAAAGGCGGATACAAACAGAAAGAACTTTTTTATACGCATGGCGTCCTTATAATTTGCTGAACATGGTGATCAAGGGTTTCACATAATCTTCTTGCGTGGAAATGGAGGTGTGCACGATGCCGTACTTGTTCATCCGCGTGTCGAACATCTTCTGTTCTTCGGCACGGAACTTGGCAAAGGCCTCGCGGTTGGCTTTCGAGGAAGTGTCTATCATGAATTCCTCGCCCGTCTCGTTGTCGTGCATACGCACCAACCCCCAGTCGGGAAGCTCCCGCTCCAAAGGGTCGTAGACCTGCAAGGCCACGATTTCGTGCGCCTTGCCTGCAATCTTGAGCGCGTCCTCGTAGCGGCCGTCCATAAAGTCCGACAGCACAAAGGCCGAACTTTTGCGCTTCTGCACGTTGCGCAGGAACTTGAGCGCCTGCCCTATATCGGTGCCCGGGTGCTGCGGCTCAAAATTCACCAACTCGCGGATGATATGCAGAAGATGCGTGCGACCCTTTTGCGGAGGAATGTATTTCTCCACCTCCGAACTGAAAAAGATAGCCCCCACCTTATCGTTGTTCTGCGCCGCCGAGAAAGCCAGGATAGCGGCGATTTCGCTGATAGACTCGCGTTTGGAGCCCCCTTTCCTGTCCTTGCCGCTGCCGAACTCGCCCGACGCGCTCACATCGATAAGCAGCATCACCGTCAATTCGCGCTCCTCCTCGAATACCTTTATATAAGGACGGTTGAAGCGGGCGGTGACTTTCCAGTCTATAAAGCGCACGTCGTCGCCGTATTGGTACTCGCGCACCTCGCTGAACGCCATGCCGCGCCCCTTGAACGCGCTGTGGTATTGTCCGGAAAAAATCTGTCGCGACAGGGCTTTTGTCTTGATTTCGATTTTCCGGACCTTCTTCAATAATTCCGATGTTTCCATAGCGAAATGATTGTAAGCCTTTCGGCAAAAATCAAGGCACCTCCACCGTGTTGAGGATTTCGCCCAGAATATCCTCCGAACGGACGTTTTCGGCCTCGGCCTCGTAGCTGAGCCCGATACGGTGGCGCATCACGTCGAAGCACACCGCGCGCACGTCCTCGGGAATCACATAGCCCCTGCGCTTGATAAAGGCGTAGGCTTTCGAGGCCAACGCCAGGTTGATGCCCGCACGGGGCGAAGCGCCGAACGAAATCATGTTGCTGAATTTGGCCAGTTTGTACTGCTCGGGATAGCGCGTGGCGAAGACGATGTCGGTGATATAGTTCTCGATTTTCTCGTCCACGTATATCTCGCGGGTCAGCTCGCGGGCACGGACAATGTCCTGCACGTTGATGATCTTGTTGATTTGGGTCTTTTCGTTGGTGATGTTCTGACGGATGATAAGCTTCTCCTCGTCTTTCTTGGGATAGCCTATCACCACCTTCATCATGAAACGGTCCACCTGCGCTTCGGGAAGCGGATAGGTACCCTCCTGCTCGATAGGGTTTTGGGTGGCCAGCACCAAGAACGGATCCTCGAGCTTGTAGGTTTCCTCGCCTATCGTCACCTGCTTTTCCTGCATGGCTTCCAACAGGGCGCTCTGCACTTTGGCCGGAGCGCGGTTGATTTCGTCGGCCAGGATGAAGTTGGCGAAGACAGGGCCCTTGCGCGTGGTGAAATTCTCGTCTTTCTGACTGTAGATCTGCGTGCCGATAAGGTCGGCCGGCAGCAGGTCGGGCGTAAACTGGATGCGGCTGAATTTGGCATCCACCGCCGTGGCCAACGTCTTTATGGCCAAGGTCTTCGCCAAGCCCGGCACGCCCTCCAACAGAATGTGTCCGTTGGCCAGAAGACCGATAAGCAGACGCTCCACCATGTCTTTCTGCCCTACGATGTTCTTCTTCATCTCCATAGAGAGAAGGTCTACAAACGCGCTCTCCCGCTGGATTTTCTCGTTGATTTCTTTGATGTCGACTTGTTCTGTCATATCCTTTGTTTTTGGGATAGGCAAAGATACACAGCAAGTCCATTCCAAAGTGTTAACAAATGTTAAAAATGCACCCCCAAATGTTAAAAAGTGTTAAAATTTCGTACTTTTGTGTTGCATTGAGAATAGATATGTTGATAGAAAGCACGATAGAGAGAATATTGTGGAATTGCGAAACCGATAGGATTTTCGCATTCCAAAGTATTGATATAGTGTGCGTTGCTCTCTCTCTCTCTCTCTCTCTCT
>CAZEOJ010000039.1:0-12374 GCA_964513825.1 uncultured Bacteroidaceae bacterium | reverse complement strand
AACTGCTAAAGGGGAAACGGATAGAAAGTTATCTGTGGAACAAGCTCTTTCGGAGAGAGATTATCGATTTCGTGTTTCCTGAGGGTATGACTTTTGAAGATGTCTATGTTACACCCCTATGGATACGGAACGTCAAGAAAATGGTCTGTGCACCCGATGTCCTCTATTCGTATCGCAAGCGAAAGGGAAGCATCACCAAACGTTTTGTCGAAACCCGGATAGACTTCATCCATTCGATGCTGCATTGCGCCCGTAGCCTCCGGGAGATGGATCCCGAAGGCGTGGCCGAAAGTGCAGCAAATGGATATATATGGAAAAGTATGGTAAACGCGGGAAAATGGATAGCCCGGTACGAAGAAAATCCGACAACGAGGAAGTATGCGATTAAAAAAATAGCAGAATTAGCAAAAACGGCACCCCAACCAAAATCGAAATACCTCAGACCAAAACTATGGTGCCGCGCCAGACTGCTGTGTGATTTTCCCTCTGTATTCGTAAAGTTGCTCCGGATACAACTCAGGAAAGACCCCGCGCACAGCAATCTGTTTTGATTTATAAACCGCGTTAATAAAGATATGATGTATCTTTGTGTTTGGTGAATTGATTATAAATATTTTTTGATAATGAGTATAAACAATATCGAGGCCGCTTTTCCTATCGATGCCGTCATTACTTGGGTGGACGGCAACGACCCTGCCCACAAGGCCGCCCGTTACAAATACAGTCATAACGGCAAAGAATTCAAATATGAAGATGTAGCCTCAGACATCCGCTATACAAGTTTAGGAGAGATAAAATATTGCGTGGCCTCCTTTCTTCGCTTCGCTCCATGGATCCGAAAAATTTATCTGCTTACACCCGGCCAAGACCCACATCTTGACGATTTCCTGAATAAAAATTTTCCGAATCGAACAACTGAAATAGAGCTTGTAAACCAAGATGTTGTATTTCGCGGATATGAGCAATGCCTTCCTGTATTCAATTCCCTCTCCGTCGAAACCGTAGTTTGGCGTATCCCTGGATTGAGCGAACACTACATCTACTCGAACGATGATTTCTTTTTGGCCAAACCGGTTGAACCCTCCGATTTTTTCAGAGATGGGAAATTGGTGGCTTATGTATGTCCTTACCGTGTTTCAACTGTACGCAGAAAGAAATTTTTTAGAAGTCTGCTTCCCGGTCACCATGTCATCAAATGGCGGTATTGTATGGAAAATGCGGCAAAAGTTGTCGGTGAGAAAAAACGTTTCCCGCATATCCGGCATATCCCTATGGCGCAAATGAAAAGCCTTTTCGAAAAATTCTATGCGGATCACGAAGATGTAATGATTCGGAATATGAATTGTCGTTTTCGGGAGATGCACCAGTATCATCCCCAAGTTTTGAGTTTTCTTTTGGCTGAACGTCAAAATCTTATCATTGAACTCTACGACAATGACTATGCCCTCTACGTTCATCCCAAACCCAAACGCGGCAAAAATTATTTCAAGAAAAAATTGGAAAAATTTGACCAAAACACCCTTGCTCTCTTCGGATGTTTCAATTCTTTGGATCGCGGTTCGGAAAAAGACAAGGAAATGGCTTTTAACTGGATTCGTCGGAGATTGGATATAGTGGATTGATTTATGAAGAAGATTGCCGCTATCACGATGGTACGTCACGACGAGTTGTTTCTCTCGTTGTGGTTACAGTATTATTCTCGGGAAATCGGGGCGGAAAACCTTTATGTAATCCTGGACGGAGAAGATTTGGAGGTTCCCGAACGGGAGGGCGTACATTTCGAAAAAGTGCCACATCGGATATTGCCTGTGGCCGAGGGCGACAAGGCGCGCATCACCCTCATCAACGAAAAAGCCCGTCAACTTTTAGAAGTATATGATATAGTGATAGGTTGCGATGTGGATGAATTTCTTGTGCTCGACCCCCAAGCCGGTACATCGCTTTCCCAATATCTCAGCGAAAAAAAGATAAAAGTTTCCTTGTCGGGACTTGGTCTGGATATCGGGCAAAATCTCCACACGGAACAAACCTATCTGCCTGAAAAGAATGTTCTTGAACAACGTCGTTTCGCCGTGCTCTCCACCCGCTACACAAAACCTGTGGTAAAGGTCGCACCCGTGGCGTGGGGATCGGGTTTCCACCGCATGAAGGGACATAATTTCCATATCGACAAAAACCTGTATCTGATTCATTTGGGTTGTTTCGACTATGCCTATATGAAACAGAAAATCGCTTCGTCGGGGAGATTGAAAGAGGGTTGGGAGAAGCATTTCAACAAACGCATCCGCACCATTCGTTACGTTACCGACCTCCGCGCCGGAGGCGAGCGACGGCTACGGACGGCACGCCTCCTGCAGACGTTTTTCCGTCCGCCCTATGCATGGAACAAACCCTCCATGTTCGGTCTGCATTGGGTGGTGACGCTACCCGAAAGGTTAAAAGCTATTTTATGAAACAGTTATGGCCTGCTGTTCCCGTCTCTTCCGATAACGACAATCCTTTGGATTTTGTGATTACATGGGTGGACGGAGAAGAGGCGCGACACAAGGAGAAGATGCGGGCGTTTCTCTCGCCCGATATGGCCACACGGGACGATGTGGCCGGCCGCGCCCGCTTTGTGGAGTGCGGGGAACTGTATGCCTGTGTGGGGTCTATCCTGCGCTTCGCTTCGAAAGTGGCGCGCCGCATCATTTTGGTGACCGACGAGCAGACCCCTCCTGTAGCCGCTTGGTTGCAGGAGCACTTTCCCGATGCGCGCATTCCCGTTTTCCTTGTCGACCACAAGGAGATTTTTGAGGGCTACGAACAATATCTGCCTGTCTTCAACAGCATTTCCATAGAAACGATGTTGTGGCGCATTCCCGGTCTGTCCGACCACTATGTCTGTATGAACGACGATTTCATGTTGGTGCGCGAGGTAGAAGCTTCCGATTTTCTCCCCCACGGTATGCCGGCCGCCTACACCACGCCTTTCCCGGCTTGGCTGGTGCGTCTTATCGGAATGTTCAACGGACACAGAATCACTTTCAAGACCACCATGTTCCATGCTACGGACATTTTAGGAAAGTCGTATTTCGAAAAGTTGAACCATGTGCCTTATACGGTTTCAAAGACATGGTTTGCGGAAAATTTCGACCGTTTGGACTTGGTGCGCAACCTGCGGCACCGTTTCCGTGATTCCGAGCAGGTAAACACACAGTCTTTGTTCTATACGGCGGCTTTGTCGGAGAAACCTCCGCTTGCCGAAAGAGTGAGCGCAAAAGGGAAAGTGGTTTTTCTGCATTGCGGAAGCAAGAAAAAGGATTATTTAGTCAAACATCTGCAACGCATCGACCGTACACCTTCCGTGCGTTTTGCCTGTTTCAACGATGTGTTTCTGTTGTCGCTTTCCGATTTGCAGGTATATGAAGCGTGGGTGAAGGAAAAAATCGGTATCTTTGAAGACGCTGAAACAATAAAAACACGATAGATATGGACAAGAACATCTCCGCGCTCAAGCCGCAGAACGTATGGACCAACTTCTACGCGCTGACGCAGCAGCCACGCCCCTCCAAACACGAAGAAAAAGTACGCGCCTTCCTGGTGGATTTCGCCAAGAAGCACAACATCGATGTGACGGTGGACAAGACCGGCAACGTGATCATGCGCAAGCCCGCCACCCCCGGCATGGAAAACCGCAAGGGCGTGATTTTGCAGGCGCACATGGACATGGTTCCGCAGAAGAACGCCGACAAGAAACATGATTTTCTCACCGACCCCATCGAAGCCTACGTGGACGGCGAATGGGTGACCGCCAACGGCACCACGCTGGGCGCCGACAACGGCATGGGTGTGGCCGCGGCCATGAGCGTGCTGACTGCCGACAACCTCAAGCACGGCCCTATCGAAGCGCTCATCACCACCGACGAAGAAACGGGCATGACCGGCGCTTTCGGCCTGGAAGCGAATGTGTTGAAAGGCGATATTCTCTTGAATCTCGACTCCGAGACCGAAGGCGAACTCTATGTGGGTTGCGCGGGCGGCCTCGATGCCACGATTACGCTCGGCCTGGATTTCGAGGCCGCCCAAGGCGGAGCGTTTAAGTTGAGCCTGACGGGATTGAAAGGCGGTCACTCGGGTATGGACATCATTCTGGGCAGAGGCAACGCCAACAAACTCATGAACCGTCTGTTGCTCCGTCTGGCCAAGAAAGCCGACGCCCGCCTGGCCAGCCTCGACGGAGGCAGCCTGCGCAACGCCATTCCGCGCGAATCGTTTGCGGTCATCACGGTACCCGCCGGCAAAGAAGCCGAAGTGAAAGCGGTTGTGGATGAATTTTTTGCCGAAACCAAGGCCGAATTGAGCGCGGTGGAACCCGACTACACGCTCCGATGCGAGAAGACCGACATGCCCAAAGAGGCGCTTACCGCCGCCTGCACGACCCGTCTGTGCAATCTTGTATACGGTATCCCCGACGGTGTGATGCGTATGAGCGACTCCATGCCCGGCCTGGTGGAAACCTCCACCAATATGGCCATTGTGAAAGTGGAAGGTAAGAAAGCCGTCATCATGTGCCTGTTGCGCTCGTCGGTAGACACGGCCAAATACGACCTGGCCGCCCAGATGCAGGCGGTGGTGGACCTGGCCGGCGCACAAGCCGAATTCACGGGCGCCTATCCCGGCTGGAAGCCCAATATGGACTCGCCTATCTTGCACACCATGCGCGACGGATACAAACGGCTCTATGGCAAGGAACCTGCCGTGATGGCCATCCACGCCGGTCTGGAATGCGGCTTGATGGGCGGTGTGTATAAGAACTGGGACATGATTTCGTTCGGCCCCACCATCAAACACCCCCACTCGCCCGACGAGAAGGTCAACATCGCCTCGGTGCAGAAGTTCTGGGACTACTTAGTGGACACCTTGGAGAACATCCCCGCGAAATAAGCGGGGATGTTTATGGTTCTCTATCTTGACCGCCACCATAGAGATGCCGAAATAGACGGCAGTCTGTATAAGCAGTATCTTCAACATGGGGGCGATGCTTTCGAATGCGGCGCCCGAACCCGCCAGATTGATGTAGGCCCGTGTCCCGAAGGTGGAGGGAAAAACATAGGAGAACATATCCCAGAATTTCGGAAAGCAAGCCTGCGGCCAGGAAAAGCCGGTGAGGAACAAGGCCGGAAGCGTGAGGAACAACAGGGCGACAATCGGGGTTTCCCTGTGTTTGATAAACGTGCTGCACGCCATCGAGAAGAAGATGCAGGCGGTGACGTATATCGTCAGAAACAACAGGGTGGTGGAGAAATCGCTCACGAGCGGTATATCGAACATGAGCGGCACCAGGAACACGATATACATGCCTATCATCATATAGATGAGCCAGTATGCGGCACCTCGGCCGAAGACAATCCTGCCGGAAGCCCCCTCTATCAAGCCTTTGTTTTCTTCTCTGCGTGTGCCGGCCAACATTCCCATGCCATAGAACATGGTCTGCTGAATCACAAGCATGAGCGCGGCCGTGATGAAGAAGAAGTTGAAAGCGTTGCTCCGGTTGTAGGGATTGTTCTCTTGATACTCCATCGGCTTGACCTGCGGCGATATCTCGCCGAACTCACTCAACATGACCAGATTGGCCGCCGTCATCAGATTCTTGTAGTAGAAGAAACTGCCCATATCGCAGAACACGCTCAGGGTGGACTGCCTCTTTTGGGCAATCCTTTCCCCGAAATCGCCGGGAAAGTAGAGGATGCCGTGACATTCCCGCCTTTCCATCAGTTCCCGAGCCTCCTGCATCGTGGCGCAATAGCCCGCTATCCTCACTTCGGGGGTGGCGTCCACCTCGCGTACAAACCTGCGGCTTTCGGTGCAGTCCGCCTCGTCGACCACCACCACGGGAACATCCTCCAACGTGCCGTTTTCATAAATCAGGTTATAGAGAATGGGATACCCCAGACCCGCCACGAAAAATATCACAAGCACGCCGCTGTCTTTGAATATGGCGCGGATTTCGTCGCGGAAAACCCTTGAGAAATCGTGCCGGAATGTTTTGAAATATCCCATAACCTAATCCTTTTGATAGTCCATATCCCTATATGCCCGTTTCAACCTCGGAAGGAGGGGTAGCGGGGCGAGCAGAAACAGCAGGTAGTGAATCACCTCTTTCCACCAACCAGCAAAACCACCGGCGAAGATGGTCTCGCTCACATAGAATTTGTAGTAAGGGCGCAGGGGAAACATATTCGCCATGCCTCTGAAAAAGCCCGGCATCTGCTCCAAGGGAACAGTGAAGCCCGAAAGAGAGAAGGCGAGTATGCCGAGAAAGGCGCCGATACACACGGAAAGCCGGCATACGGGCAACAGGGACACGATACATACGGCGAAAGCTTCACTTGCGAGCACCATGAGGACGATGTTGAGCATCATCGCCCCTATCGAGCCTTCAAGCGGAAAATGCGCGGGGCCGTACAAGACCAGAACGAGGATACACCCCATGACCGAGAACATGGCGGTGAACGGCAATAATTTGCCTGCCAGCACGGTGGTGATGGAATTTTCCGCGCTTTCCAGAAGGGCGGCGGCGGTGCCGTACTTGAGCTCCGTGCTGAGCGAATAGACCACCGTGATGATGACCAGCAGTTCCAACAGACCGGGCAGGAGGATGTTGGCGAGATAGGCGGTGTAGTCCGTGGTGGGATTGCCTATCTGATGCACATCGAGCTGGATGGGCTGGATGGAGGCCATGATGACGTCTTCCGCCATGCCCATGGCCCGCATGGTCTCGCGCTGCACCGCACCGACGGAAAGGTTGAACATGGTGAGCAGGTTCTTGTAGGTCATCATGCCGCCCACGTAGTACATTGTATTAATATAAAACGTAGCCACGGGTTTTCTGCCTGCCAACACATCCGAGTACATATTTTCGGGAAGGACGCATATCGCCGTCACTTCCCCTTTCTGCATGGCTTCCCTGGCCTGGCTGTAGTTGACGTAGCGGACGGTCTTGCCGAGTTCGGTGGCGTCGAGTTGCCGGATAAAATTCCGCGTCAGGGAGGAATTATCCTTGTCCACCACGGCGATGGGGAGCTCGGTGGGGGTGCCGTGTCCGAAAAAGGTGAGGAAGAAAAGCGAGCAAAACAGCATGGCACCCAACGGAGCCCATACGTAGACCGGCCGTTTTTTCCACAATTTCAGTTCCCTCTGTATGATTTCTCCAACTCTTCTCATTTCACTATCACTGTCATGCCGGGAAGAATACCTGCCACGGAGGTTTGGGGCACCGCCCTCACTTCGAAAGTCTTGGCATCGTAGGAGCCGGTTTCTTTGCTGGCTTTCCATGTGGCATACGATTCCCTCACAGCCATATAGGTAACTTTCGCCTTGATTTCCTTGCCGTCCATCGCCGGCACGGAAAGCGTCATTTCGTCGCCTCTCCGCATACCGTGCAAATCATCCTCCCTCACGTTGAAAGTAAACCATATGTCGCTTGTATCGGTGATGCTCATGATAGGAGCTCCCGTGCCCACCAACTCGCCTGCTTTCGGGTAGACGGCCGACACGATGCCGTCGCAGGGTGCGGTGAGGTAGAGTTCGTCCATATAACCCATCACTTCCAGCAAAGCGCCCTCGGCCTGTCCCACGACAGCCGCGGCGGCGGCCTTGTCTTCCTCCCTGGCCCCGCCGCGCGCCATATCGTATTGGCTTTTCGCCGCCTTTGACTGCGCTACGGAGGCATCGTACTTGGCTTTCACTTCGTCGTATTTCTGCGCCGACACCACTTTCTGCTCGTAGAGGTTGCGCATCCTTTCGTAAGATTTCTTCATCACTTCCTCCTGCACGAGAGCGGTCTGCCATAACTGGTAGACTCCTTCGACCTGCTCTTTCTGAGCGCCATTCCGCGCCTTGGTGCTCTGTGCCTCGGCGGCTTGCTTGAGTGCGTTTACTTGGGCGAGTTTGGCGCGGACCTCGGGCGAGGCGATGAAGACCACCGTATCGCCTTTGTGCACATAATCACCCTCTTTCGCAAAAAGAACCTCGATGCGGCCGGGCACCTTGCCCGACACGCGGTATTCGCTTGCCTCGGCCTCGCCCTGCACGGTGACAGGTTTAGGTTTCGATACAAAATAGCCGGCTATGCCGATGATTCCGATAATGACCACAAGTCCGATGATTCCTGCCGTCAAACTGCTTTTTTTCTGTTCCATATTCTTAGGATGTTCAAAATTGATTATTCCGTGATGTCCTTATGCAAGTCGCCTTGCGCCCTTTGCAGGTCGGAGGTGGCCATCTGCAACGCGATGCCGGCGTCTATATATTCCGAATGCGCTTGAAGCCAGGCGGTCTGGGCGGCCAAGGCGAGGTTGGCTTCCACCACACCCTCGGCAAAACCCACCGTGGCGGTACGCAGATTCTCTTCGGCGTTCTCCATGTTGGCTCTCGACATTTCCAGTCTTTCGATGGCTTCCTGCCGTTCGTGGCTGATTTTAGACACTTCGAGAGAAACCATTTCTTTCGTGTCCAGCAACTTTGTTTTATATAAGGCGGCTTCGGCCTTGGCCTTTTTGGTCTTGTAGCCTGCTTCGTAGGCGTGGAAAATCGGCACGTTCACCACCACACCCGCGGCGAAACGGCCCCCGAAGCGATTGCGGAAACCGTGGTTGAGATTGGGATTGCTCACCAGGTAGTTCGCCGTAACGGCTACGGTAGGCATCATGTCGGCCCGCGCCACCTTGATTTTATTGTCGTAGATCTGCGAGGCTATCTGCAAACTTTTCAGTTCCGGCCTGTCGCCGAACACTTCCTCCATCGGTTTGCTTTCGGCCAATTCCGGCAAGGGGATTTCGTCGTTACCCTCGTCGGCAAGCAGGATATCGCTGTCGAGAGGCAGGCCTATCTGCTTGCACAGAAGCATTTTTGCCAGCGCAAGACCGTTGGTGGATTTGGAGAGCAGCAAATGGGCTTCGTTGGATTTCACTTTCACGGCGAGCAAGTCGGTTCGGGTGGCGACACCTTCGGCCACGGACAGGCTCATATCCTTTTCCATCGTATCCAAAAGACCGGCATAGCTTTCGGCCAGTTTCTTTTTGGCCGCGATAGAGACAATCTGCCAATAGGCACGGTCTACCGTCACGATAACTTCCTGATACTTGGTGTCGTAACGGCTTTCTTCCAAATCCTTGGCAAGGGAGGCTATCTTGTTGGCCGCTATGATTTTTCCACCGGCGAAAACAGGTTGCGTCACACTCACCACGCCCACAAAGACATTCTGTATATCAAAATGCAGGGCATCGTCGATCTGCGAGCCTATCTGGTTGAGGGCGGCGGAAAGGTCGGTCTGCGACAAGGCTCCTATCACCGTCTGCCACATGGGACTGCTCATATATTCCTGCGCCGCGGCCGGATTGCTCATGATGGCCTGGGTGAGTTCGGTCATCTTTCCTTGAAATTGATTCTGGACAAGCGTCCCTCCGTTGCGGAGCATGGACGAGGCATCGTCGTCTATCAACGATATGTCGCTCGCGTTATAAAAATACGCCCCTTGCGCACTGATTTTCGGAAAATAATTCGCACGGGCCACACCCCGGTCGCAGGCGGCCATCTCCTTTCGGATACCGCTCTGTATGAGCTCTTTGTTGTTCTCTACCGCCATCTTCCTGCACGCTTCCAAAGAAAGCCGCTGTTGGGCGACGGCAGACAGGGGCAACGCCGCCATAAGAAAGATGCATGTCTTTTTCATTCTCATAATGCACACGTATATTTTTATCACGATTCTCCTCGCTGCAAACCTTAGGCCTATTCTGTCGTTATAGATATTCAAAAAGACTTTATGATTATCCGATTTTCTTTTTTATGGACTTTTGGATAGTTACCAAGGAGGTATTGATTATTTTTGTGACACGACAACCCCGACAATATGACCGACATATACCACGAAATCAGCCTTTCCACATTGGCCGCCATGACAGGGATGGCAGAAAACGAAATCCTGTCGGACGATTTTATGATAACGCGGATGAAAGGCAAGAACCTGACCGACTTTCTCCGCTATCCTGTACGGCTCAACGCTTATGCGGCCCTCTACTGCATAAGAGGCGGTTTCCGTGCGGATATAAATGTAAAATCCTTTGATGTGCGCGAGAACACCATGCTTTTCTATGTGCCGGGAAGCACCGTCAAGATACACGGCAACACCGACGGAAACAACGAGGTGGTCCTTATCGCCGCTTCCAAGGCTTTTTTGCAAGGTGTGCCCGTCAATTTCAACGGTCTGTACGAAAAAAGCCTAAAAATCCTCGAACATCCGTGCATTACCGTCGACGAGGAGGGAAAGACGATTCTGAAAGGCTATTATACCTTGGTGGCGGATATGTGCCGCTCCGGCCTTGCGGGAAAGGAAGAGGCGATACGCTTCATCGGCTCGTCCCTGCTCTGTCTGCTCGACAATCTCTGGACGCGGGAATTGTCTCACCCTGAATTGAGAAACAAGGGAATACCCGCACGGACCAACATGCTTTTCGAGCAGTTCCTCAAGTTGGTGGCGGAAAATTTCATGACACATAAGAACATCGGATTCTATGCCGACCAACTCTACCTCACGCCCAAGTATCTTTCCGGTCTTGTAAAAACCGTAAGCGGGCGCAGGGCTTCGGAATGGATTGATTCTTTCGTTATTCTGGAAACAAAAAACCTGCTTAAATATTCGGATCTGACGGTAAAGGAAATCGGCTACAAACTCAACTTCGCCTCCATCCCTTCGTTCTTCAAGTTCTTTAAATCGAAAACCGGAATGACACCGACCGAATACCGCTTCGGGGAAGAATGATGGATTTTGCATAATTTTGCGTCCACTCTTTTTTGCAGAAATTCTTGCAAAAGACAAAAACAGAGAGATGAAACAATTAAAAGATTTTATAAGAGAGAACGGTTATCTGAAAAAGGTCTTTGCCACACTTTGCGTTTTGTACGGAATAGGTTTCCTTGCCATAATCCGTGCGAATATTCTGTACAGAGACGACATAGTGCGCGCCTTTACAGGAGGGCGTTATTGGGGGTCGACCTGGAGCCGGTACGGTTCCGATATTCTCAGCATGCTCATCCATACGGACAAAACCCTTTCCGATATTTCGCCTCTCACACAAATTATTGCCATTCTTTTTCTTGCGCTTGCAAGCACCCTTCTCATCCATATCTTTTACGAAAAGAAAAACTTTTCTTTCCTGACTTGTTTCGCGGTTTTGCCGCTTGGATTGTCCCCCTATTTTTTAGAATGCTTCTCCTTTAAATTCGATGCGCCCTATATGGCCGCTTCTATCTTGGCGGCGGTGCTTCCCCTCTTGTTCTGCCAATATAAAGACACAAAGACCCTGATAGGCTATGGCATAGCCTGCGTTCTGTGCGCCATCTTCATTTGCTCCACCTATCAGGTTTCGCTCGGGATTTTTCCTATGGCGATTTTCTTTTTGGCCGCAAGAAGAATCCAAAACGGAGAAAAGATAAAGGAGGTCTTGAAGTTCATGGGCGTTTCCGCCGCTTTCTATATGGTCGGAATCTTGCTTTTCAAAGTGTTCCTGATGAGGACGGTAGATGCCGGCTATACTTCCAACCAACTTCTTCCTTTGAAAGAATTGCCATCGGGATGTTTCTCGAATCTGAAAACATATTACAGCGTGATGTGGGAGGATTTGAAATCCGGCTGGAAAATTCTTATGGCGCTTATTTTTCTCTGTTACATAACATTGTTTACCCTGAAAAGCCAAACGAACAAAATGGCGGCATGTTTGGTTTCGGTCTTGGTGCTGCTGTTGTGCGCGGTGCTTTCGTTTCCCTACATCATATTCGATAAACCGCTGCTTTCTCCCAGAGGTTTGTATGGGTGGGGCGCGTTTTTGGCTCTCACCGCGCTACAGTGTTGTAATTTGTCGCGGACTCCTGTTGCAAAACTCCTTACTTTCTGCCTTTCGTGGTGCTTTTTCTCGTTTGCGTTTGATTTTGGGAATTCCCTTTATCAACAAAAACAATGGAAAGACTTTAGGTTGCAGCTCGTGGTTGCAGATCTGAATGAGATTATGCAGGAAGAAAACACCTATATCCTGCAAGTTTCCGGCTCCATAGGGAAGGCTCCAATCATTGCCCAAAAGAAACGACATTCCCAAATTCTCGACAAGCTTGTGTGGGATGGTTTGTATGACTTCTGTTTACAGAACTATTTTGGCTTTCGAAATTCTTTCTTGACAGATGAATCTGTGGACTTAAACAACTTAGGGTTGCCTGTCATTAAGGAAACAAGATATCACACCATAAAAGGCGACAACGAACATATTTTGGTGCTTTTGAGGGAATAAAAAAAGAGAATGCCGGTTAAGTGACATTCTCTTGCGGGTGCAAGATGGGATTCG
>CAZEOJ010000038.1:11400-12593 GCA_964513825.1 uncultured Bacteroidaceae bacterium | reverse complement strand
TTTGCAACAAGGTTGCAGAACTTCTTTTGTTATCTTTGTTGCATGAAGCGATTTTATACTATTTTCTTTTGGGCTGCGGTGATGTTCGCCGCGCCGGGCTGCGGGCAGAAGCACCCGCATGCGCATACCCCGGAGCCGAAAGAGGCTCCGCACAAAGCCAATACGGTGGTCTTTCACGACGAACAGGCGCAGATGACCGATTTTGCGCTCGAACAGGTGCGTCTCGAAAAAGTGGGGACGCTGATTGTCTCGGCGGCGCAAGTGCAGTCCACGCCGGGCAACGACCGCGACGTGATTGCCAAGGCCGCCGGCATCGTGGTCTTTAACCAACGCGACCTTACGCTGGGGCAGGTGGTGCGCAAGAACGAGAACCTGTTTTCGCTGGAATGCGGAGGTATGATGGAAAACAATATCCATCAATACTATACCGAAACGATGAACGCCTACGAACAGGCGCAGGCCGAATATCAACGCAAAAAGGAACTGGCCGAGAAACAGATCGTGTCGGAGTCGGAACTGCTGCAAGCCAAGACCGAATACGAGAACGCGCTGTCCAAATACCGCCACCTGCGCAAGAATTTCTCGGAAGGCCGCCAGATGGTCAACGCGCCCATAGACGGCTATATCCAGCAGATAGAAGTGAAGAACGGGCAGTTTGTGCAGGCGGGCGAACCGATGCTTACCGTGAGCACCAACCGCAAGCTGCTGTTGCAGGCCGATCTTCCCGCCAAATATCACGCCTCGCTCAGAAACATCATGGAAGTGAATCTCCGTCAGATGAATTCCCCGCGGACGTATTCGCTCGAAGAACTGCACGGACGGCTGGTTTCCTACGGAAAGAGCGTGGAGAAAAGCAATCCTTTGATTCCTGTTATCTTTGAGATAGACAATGTGATAGATGCCTTGCCGGGCACGTTTGTGAATCTCTACATCAAGACGGGGGGCGAGAATCCGCGTCTGAGCGTGGCCAACGAGGCGGTGGTGGAGGAAATGGGAAATTATTTCGTGTTTGTGCAGGTGGAGCCCGAAACCTACGAGAAACGGGAGGTGGTGACGGGAGGTTCGGACGGTTTCCGTACCGAAATCCTGAAAGGGTTGCACGAGGGGGAAAAGGTGGTGAGCCGGGGGGCGAGGATATTGTTGTTGTCGCAGGCCGCCTCCGAGGTGGATCCTCATGCGGGACATGTTCATTA
>CAZEOJ010000038.1:7811-11300 GCA_964513825.1 uncultured Bacteroidaceae bacterium | reverse complement strand
TGTTGTTGTCGCAGGCCGCCTCCGAGGTGGATCCTCATGCGGGACATGTTCATTAGGGTAGAAGGTATAAGGTAGAGGGTAGATTTTTTGCAGGTGTATATGAAACGAAGAAAGAGTGCGTCAGCTATACCCTATACCTTATACCTTAAGACAGTTTAATAAACTGCACACAGTATATGGCCATTGAATGTATTTAATGCACTGAATAATGTTGAATAAATTAATAAATTGGTCTTTAAAAAACAAGTTCCTCGTTCTCCTCGGGGTGGCGGTCTTGGTGGCGGGCGGCGTGTATGCTATCCGCCATTTGGATATTGATGTCTTTCCCGACCTCACCGCCCCCACCGTGGCCGTGGTGACCGATGCCGAGAACATGGCCACCGAGGAGGTGGAACGCTTGGTTACCTTTCCTATCGAAACCGCCGTGAACGGGGCCACGCATGTGCGGCGGGTACGCTCGTCGTCTTTGTCGGGCGCTTCGTTTGTATGGGTGGAATTTGATTGGGGCACCGATATTTACAAGGCGCGTCAGATTGTGAGCGAGAAACTGGTGGCGCTCGAAGGCAGTCTTCCGCAAGACATCACGCCCGTTTTGGCACCGCAGAGCAGCGTGATGGGCGAAATCCTGTTCGTGGCGCTCGAAGCCGACTCCACCGACATGATGGAGCTGCGCACCTTGGCCGACTGGGTCATCAAACCCGCTATCCTGGCCACGGGAGGCGTGAGCCAAGTGACGGTGATGGGCGGCGATTACAAGCAATATCAGATGACGGCCGACCCCGTGCTGATGAACGCCTACGGGGTGACGCTGGAAGAGGTGGCCGAGACCGCCGCCACCATGAGCCTCAATTCTTCGGGCGGCGTATTGCGGCAATACGACAACGAATATGCGGTGCGGGGCATGGCGCGCACGCATCAGACGGAAGAACTGGGCCGGAGCTTGATAAAGGTTTCCGACGGGGGCGTGCCCGTCACCTTGAACGATGTGGGGGAGGTGCGCGTTGAAAGTGCGGTCAAAATGGGGTACGCCAGTCTCAACGCGCACCCCGCCGTCTTGCTTTCGGTGTCCAAACAGCCCAATGTCAATACCTTGCGGGTGACGCGCGACATTTTGCAGACCCTGGCGCAACTCCAACCCAATCTTCCCGAAGACGTGCACCTCAACACCGAGGTGTTCCGGCAGGCCGACTTTATCGAAGCCTCGGTGCGCAATGTGGGGCGCAGCCTTTTGGAAGGCTCTGTCTTTGTGGTGCTTATCCTGCTGCTCTTTCTGGGCAGTTTCCGTTCCACGCTCATTTCCGTGGTCGCCATTCCCCTCTCCCTTTTGGGCACCGTGCTCGTGCTCTATCTCACGGGGCAGAATATCAATACGATGACCTTGGGCGGCATGTGCATCGCTATCGGCAGTCTGGTGGACGACGCCATCATTGATGTGGAGAACGTCTACAAGAAACTGCGCCGCAACCACGCCCTGCCTCCCGAACAGCGTCAGAGCGTGTTCCAGGCCGTGTACGAAGGCTCCACCGAAATCCGCGCCTCCATTCTCAACGCCACCCTCATCATCATTGTGGCCTTTACGCCTTTGTTTTTCCTGAGCGGCATGGAGGGGCGTATGCTCAAACCTCTCGGCATCGCCTATATCGTGTCTCTGCTGATGTCGCTTCTCGTGGCCATGACCGTCACGCCTCTGCTTTGCAAGACCCTGTTGGGAAACGAACGCTATCTGTCGCGCAACCAACGGGAAAAATGGTTTTCGCGGAACTTGAACCGCCTCTACGCGCAAAGTCTGGACAAGGCCTTGAACCATAAGAAATGGACGGTGGGCATCGCGGTAGTGGCTTTCGTGGCCGCGGTGGGCGTCTATTTTACGCTGGGTCACAGCTTCCTGCCCGACTTCAACGAGGGTTCGCTCACCATTTCGGCGGTATCGAAACCGGGTCTTTCGCTCGACCTCAACAACAAGATAGGCAATACTTTGGAGGAGCAGTTGTTGAGCATCGACGAGGTGCTGTGCACGTCGCGGCGCACGGGTCGCGGCGAACTGGACGAACATTCGCAGGCCGTGAACAGTGCCGAAATCGAGGTGCGGTTCGCGCTCAAAGACCGCAGCAAGGATGCGTTCTTGGAGGAGGTGCGGCATAAACTGGCCGAGGTGCCGGGCGTGGTGACGTCGGTGGGACAGCCTTTGGGGCACCGTATCGACCATATCCTTTCGGGCACGCAGGCGGCGGTGGCTATCAAGGTGTTCGGCCCCGACCTGAGCCGTCTGTACGCGCTGGGCAACCAGATTCAGGCCGAAATCTCCGATGTGCCGGGCGTGGTGGACCTCAACGTGGAACAGCAGACCCTCACGCCGCAGTTGCAGATCCGCGCCAACCGCGCCATGCTGGCGCGTCACGGCATCACGGTGGAGCAGTTCAACCGCTTCGTCACGCTGGCTTTTTCGGGCGCGAAGGTGGGCGATATCTACGAGGGACAACGGCGTTTCGATTTGGTGGTGAAGCTCAAACCGCCTTATACGGAAAGCATGGAGGGTATCTCCAATTCTTTGATTACCACCGCATCGGGGGCGAAGATTCCCTTGGGCGAGGTGGCCGAAATCGTTTCCACGGGCGGCCCTTGCAGCGTGAGCCGCGAGAACGTGCAGCGCAAGTTGGTGGTTTCGTGCAATGTGGCCGGGCGCGATGTGCAGAGCGTGGTGGACGAAATCCGTCAAAAAATCTCCCGGAACATCGTGTTGGGAGAAGACTACCGCGTCACCTACGGGGGGCAGTTCGAGAGCGCCAAATCGGCTTCCCGCACCCTCACCGGGGTCTTCATCGTCGCTTTGTTCATTATCTTCTGTTTGTTATACAGCGAGTTCCGTAGCGTCCCCCTGAGTGCGTTGATTTTGGTGAACCTGCCGTTGGCGCTTATCGGCGGGGTCTTCGCGGTTTTCCTCTCGTCGAAGGTGGTGAGCATTCCGTCGGTCATCGGCTTCATCACGCTCTTCGGCATCGCTATCCGCAACGGCATCCTGCTGGTGAGCGAGTATCAGCGAAGACAGGCGGAAGGCGGCGAAACCCTGCGTCAGACCGTCAAAACGGGTTCGGTGGACCGTCTCAATCCTATCCTCATGACGGCGCTCACGGCGGCTTTGGCGCTTATCCCGCTCATCCTCAACGGCGACAAGAGCGGAAACGAAATACAAAGCCCTATGGCGATTGTGGTCCTAGGGGGCCTCATCACTTCTACTTTATTGAATATCTATGTAGTACCTATTCTCTACGAGGTCTACGCCCACCGGCGGGAAAAAGGGAAACGGGGCCGGTCCGGTATTCTTAAAAAGGGCGTGGCGGGGATAATGTCTGTCTGCGTAGGCCTGGGTATGCTGCGGGCCCAGACCCCTGCGGAAAACCTTGTATCTTCCTTATCGACAGACAACTATAAGGAGGTTCTCGACTATATCCATCAGAACAGCCCCACCCTGCAAGCCGACCGCCTGCAAAT
>CAZEOJ010000038.1:0-7711 GCA_964513825.1 uncultured Bacteroidaceae bacterium | reverse complement strand
AGGGTGAATGGCACCGCCGTGTGGACTTCGAGGCCTCGCAGAGCTTCGACTTTCCCTCCGTCTATCTGTATAAGGCGCGCACGGCACGCTGGGCGGACAGCGCGGCGGTGTACGGTTCCGCACACCGCCGCGCCCTGCTGATGCTGGAAGCCGAAAATCTCTGCATGGAAATGATTTACATCAACTCCCTGCTCAAATATTCGTTCGAGGAACGTATGCGGACGGCCTACGACCTCTCGCGCTCCACCGAGGTGCAGCTCGAAAAAGGACAGGTGTCTATCATGGACCGTAACAAGGCGGTGATGAATCTGTTGCAGATGAAGAAGAACTTCGCCGACCTCAAAGCGCGGCAGGGGGAAATCACCGCCGCGCTCAAACGTCTCACCGGCGGAATGGAAGTTTCGCTGACCCAAGACGTCTTTCCGCAATTTCTTCTGCCCGAGGATTTTGAGGTTTTCTTTGCCCGCATCACCGCCGACAATCCGTTTCTCTTGCAGGCCAAGAGCGCCGCAAGCGCGGCCGAACAGAACCTCAAAGCGAATGTGGCGGAGGCGTTCCCCTCGTTTACGGTGGGCTACAAGACCGAAGACGTGTTTACGCCGCAGGACGTGCTGCACGGCTTCTACATCGGCATGAACGTTCCTCTGTGGGAGAACAAGAACCGGGTCAAGCAGGCCAAATTAGAGGCGCAGGCCGCGCAGAGCCGCGAGCAGGACGCGGGAAACGAGCTCCGCGCCCGTCTGGAAACGCTCTACCGCAAGGTGGCCGAACTCTATCCCGTGGTGCAGGAATATAGGCAGAACATCGCCTCGCTCAACAATCTGCCCTATTTGGAAGAGGCTTTGAAAAGCGGCGAATTCTCGCTGTTGTTCTATATAAACGAACTTCAATATCAATTCGATATCATCGACGCCTACCTGCAATCCGAAAAGGAACTCGCCCAGGCGTGGAGCGAACTCAAATGGCTCTCCGGCTGGCGGGAATGATCACTTGGTGATGCCTCGCTCGGTGAGGGCTTTCTGATAGGCGCGGGCGTTGGCGCGGTGGTGCGTGTAGTCGGCGGCGAAACTGTGATAGCCGCAGAAATCGGCGCGGGCGCAGAAATAGAGATAGTTCGTGGGCTTGTTCTGCAACACGGCATCGAGCGACGACACGGAGGGCGTGCAGATAGGCCCCGGGGGCAAGCCTTTGTTTTTGTAGGTGTTGTAGGGAGAGGGGGTCTGCAAGTGTTCTTTGAGGATACGGCGCAGGGCAAAGTCGCCCACGGCGTATTTCACGGTGGGGTCGGCCTGCAACAGCATCCCTTTGCGCAAGCGGTTCAGATAGACCGAAGCGATGTCGGGACGCTCGTCCGTTTTGAGGGTCTCTTCCTCCACAATCGAAGCCAACGTGCTCACTTGCACACGGTTGAGTTTCATGGCGTAGGCCTGTCCCCGGCGAAAATCGTTCCAAAAACGGTTCTGCTCGCCGTACATGCGGCGGAAAAAACCTTCGGCGTCGGTGTTCCAGTAGAAGTAGTAGGTGTTGGGGATAAAGACCGCCAAAACGGTATGGATGTCGTAAGGACGGGCGGGCGCGTCGGCCGGTGCGTCGGCGTTCTCGACCAAGGGGTATTGGAAGGAAGCGAGGAAAGCGCTGTCGGAAAGCAGGGTGGCGAGGGAAAGCGAGTCGGCCTCTATCTGTTTGGAAACCACACCGGAGAGTTGCGCCACCGTGCGCACCTTGTTGAACGTCACCTTCACCTGATCCTGATGCCCCCGGCGGAACTTGTCCACCACCTGACGGGCGGTCATGCCGCGCTGCAACACATAACGCCCCGGCAGCACCCTCTCGGGATAGTTTTTGGCTCGCGAAAGAATATTGAAATTCAACATCTTGACATTTCCGCTTTGACGCAGACTGTCCTGCACGGCCCTATACGTGGAACCCGTGGGAATAAAGACTTCGGTGCGGTTCTTTACGGCAGACCCCATACCGACCGAGGCCACGAGACACATCAAGACGAAAATCACCACGGCTATCCCGTAGAGCGAGAATTTCAGTTTCCTGCTGAATTTCTTTTTGCGTTTTCTGTAATAGGTCGGCTTTTTCTTCATGGATCTATCGGATTTCCATACCCACACGCGCATCGGCGGCAGGCTCCACAAAATGCAGTTTTCCGTCGGGGTTCTGACTCATCAGAATCATACCGTGCGACTCGATGCCTTTGAGCGGCTTCGGCTCCAAGTTGGCCAAGAGACACACCTTGCGTCCCACCACTTCCTCGGGCTTGAAGCTTTCGGCTATTCCGCTCACCACCACACGTTTATCCATACCCGTATCGAGGGTCAGCTTCATGAGTTTCTTGGTCTTGGGCACCAATTCGGCCTCCAGCACCTCCGCCACGCGGATGTCCATCTTGGCGAAATCGTCGTAGGAAACCGACGATTTCTGCGGTTCCACAGGAACCGGAGCCGAAGCCGCGGCCGCCGCCAGGTTGGCGTCTTTGGTAGCTTGCAGTTTGTCAATCTGTTTCTGCACGGCCTCGTCCTCGATTTTCTCGAAAAGAAGCTCGGCGGGGTTGAGTGGATGACCGTTTGGCAACAAGGCGTCACGCTCGGCATCGGCCCACTTCAAGGGCGTTATATTCAAAATCTTATAAAGATGCTCGGAAGTGAACGGCAGGAAAGGCTCGCCCAATACGGCCAAGTGCGCCGCAATCTGCAAGGAGATGTTCAACACGGTCTCCACGCGGGCGGGGTCGGTCTTGAACTGCTTCCACGGCTCGTTGTCGGTGAGGTATTTGTTGCCCAGACGCGCCAGGTTCATCAACTCGTTCAAGGCTTCGCGGAAACGGTATTGCTCTATGCTGGAAGCGATGCGCGCGGGGAAAGCCTGCATCTCTTCCAACACCGCCCTGTCGGCCTCGGTCAACGCGCCCCGCGCCGGCACCTTGCCCCCGAAATACTTGTGCGTCAGCACCACGGTGCGGTTCACGAAGTTGCCGTAAATGGCCAGCAGTTCGTTGTTGTTGCGCGCCTGGAAGTCCTTCCATGTAAAATCGTTGTCCTTCGATTCGGGCGCGTTGGCCGTGAGCACGTAGCGCAACACGTCCTGTTTGCCCGGAAAATCGGCCAGATATTCGTGCAGCCACACCGCCCAGTTGCGCGAGGTGGAAATCTTGTCGCCTTCGAGGTTCAGGAACTCGTTGGCCGGCACGTTGTCGGGCAGGATGTAGCCCTCGTGGGCGCGGAGCATACACGGAAAAATGATGCAGTGGAACACGATATTGTCCTTGCCGATAAAATGCACCAGCTTGGTATCCTTGTCTTTCCAATACTTTTCCCAACCCTCGCCCAGCAGTTCTTTCGTGGCCGAGATATAGCCGATAGGCGCGTCGAACCAAACGTAGAGCACCTTGCCCTCGGTATCGGGCAGGGGAAGAGGCACGCCCCAGTCCAGGTCGCGCGTCACGGCGCGGGGTTGCAGGCCGCCGTCTATCCACGACTTGCACTGCCCGTACACATTGGTGCGCCAATCGTCCTTATGGCCTTGCAAAATCCACTCCCTCAAAAAGTTCTCGTATTTATCGAGAGGCAGATACCAGTGTTTGGTCTCTTTCTTGACGGGCGCGTTGCCGCTGATGGCGCTCTTGGGGTTGAGCAGTTCGTCGGGGCTGAGCGAGGAGCCGCATTTCTCGCACTGGTCGCCGTAGGCACCCTCCGCGCCGCACTTGGGGCAGGTGCCGGTGATGTAGCGGTCGGCCAGAAACTGCCTGTTTTCCTCGTCGTAATACTGCATGGAGGTCTTTTCCTCAAAGATGCCCTTGTCGTAGAGGGTCTTGAAGAAGTCGGAGGCCGTCTGGGCGTGCAGGGGCGAGGAAGTGCGCGAATAAACGTCGAACGATATGCCGAATTCCTTGAAGGAATCGCGGATAAGGGTGTGATAGTAGTCGACGATGGCCTGCGGCGTGGTGTTCTGCTTGCGTGCCTTGATGGTGATAGGCACGCCGTGTTCGTCGCTGCCGCCGATAAAAAGCACGTCGCGGCCACGGCTGCGCAGATAGCGCACGTAGATGTCGGCCGGCACGTAGACGCCCGCCAAGTGGCCTATGTGCACGGGGCCGTTGGCGTAAGGGAGTGCGGAAGTGACCGTGTAACGTTTGGGATAGCCCTCCGCCTTGGGTTGGCCCTCCGCGTAATTATCAACTCTTTGCTGTTGAGAAATCATGAAATGCTCAGTTTTTACGGGTGTTTTTTCAATTAGCTTTGCAAAGATATAACTTTCAGACTTAAGAGTAAAGGGTTTTGCGTATGGCGAAAAGACGTTTTTTTCCGGTGGTGCTGCTTCTGGCGGTGGGCGTGAGCCTGCTCACTCCGCTGCCGTGGATTACCGCACAGAGCGTGCGTTACGGCGAGGGGCCGATGATTTACGAATTACAGGATTTCAGCGCGGACGTGCAGTTGCGCAGTTATGCCGACTCGTGCAAGGCGGCGCAGATCGACGAGGTGTTGCGGGAAGCCTATCGGAAAGGGGCTTTCAGCGGACAGGTGCTCTATGCCGAAAGCGGAAAGGTGATTTACAGCGAATGTTTCGGCTTCTCGGATATCCGCGCGCACCGCGACTCTATCTGCCCTCACAGCGCGTTCCAGCTCGCCTCCCTCTCCAAGCCCTTCACCGCGGTGGCCGTGATGCAGCTCTATCAGAACGGCCGGCTCGACATCTATCAACCCGTCAAGACCTACCTCAAAGATTTTCCGTTCTCCAACATCACGGTCAAAGACCTGCTCCAACACCGCTCGGGGCTCAAAAACTACATCTATATCGCCGACCGCTACTGGCCCAACAAGAAGAAACCGCTCGGCAACCGCGACATCAGCCCGCTTTTGGCGCAATACGGGCGCACGCTCGATTTCACGCCCGGGTCGCGTTTCAAATACTGCAATTCCAACTACGCCTACCTGGCGCTGTTGGTGGAGGAGATATCGGGAATGTCCTTTTCCGACTATTTCGACCGCCATATCGCACAGCCGCTTGGTATGTCGCATACTTTTGTGTATGATTATGAAAACCCACGGCGGGACAGCGTGGTGAACGGCTACTCCTACTCGCGCCGCAACGGCTTCTACAAACGCTATCCCGACTACCTGGACGGCGTGGTGGGCGACAAAGGCCTCTACTCCACCGCCGAAGACATCTTCCGCTTCGACCAGGCCCTCTACGACCCCCATTTCCTGGCCGACAGCATCCTGCAACTCATGTTCACGCCCGCCGAAGAACTCACGCCCAAGCACAACGTCACCTACGGCATGGGCTTCCGCGTGCGGCAGGACACCTCGGGCTACCAGACCGTGTTCCACAACGGCTGGTGGAAAGGCTTCCGCACCTACTTCACCCACGACTACCGCAGCGGCCGCACGCTCATCTGGCTCAACAACCGCAGCGACGTCACCATCAACCCCTATATCGAAAAGATTTTCGAGATCGCGGGCAGTTTCAGCGGGAGCGCGGGCGACGCCTATGCGGGCGGGGAAGACCGCCGCGAACGCGAACTCAACGAACGCGGGGAAACCTACGGCTCGGCGGAATAAACTTCAAAGTATAGATACATAACGTTTTTGCAGAATATGAAAAATCCTCATGACGACGCTTCCCGCAAAGCCCGCACCCGTTGGGGCATCGCCCTGCTGGTGACGGGCGGGGTGTTTCTGCTCATCCTGGCGCTTTCGTACCGGATGACGGCGGAAGACGGTTGGAGGAACTGGAATCCCTTGAAACGGAACCTTTCCGCGACCGACACCGTGCAGGAACGGGAACGGCCTCAGATAGAGGTGCCCCGCGCCACAAGCTCGTCCGAACTCAAAGACTACTATCAGAACAATCCCCGCGACAAAGTCCTGCCCCGCGAGACCGCGGAGGAAGAGGACGACTACTACACGCGCCCCGACGGTTCGGCCTGGGTCAAGGACAAGTCGAACGAGAACATTCTGGGCGACACCAAGAAAGGCGAGGGCAATTTTCAGGAAAAGGAACAGGCCAAGCCCGCGGCGGCCACCAACCGCCCCCTGCATGTGGAGTTTTGGGAAAGCCCCGTCAATTTCAAGGGCTATAAGATGGACGGCAACAACTTGATTCTCTACGGTATATCGCCCGACGACTCCCTGCGTTTCGAAAGACGGCAGGACGGGGTGTGGATGTATCACTTCAACGAGAACGCCATTTATCTGCTGGTGCCCACCAACGAGGACAAGCCTTTCCAGCCTATCCAGGGCGGGCAGGGCCCGGAGGTCAAGACCGTGAATTAGCCCACGCCATGCACGAAATCCGTTTTTTCAAATATCAGGGAGCCGGCAACGACTTTGTGGTGCTGGACAACCGCAAGGGGGCGTATTCTTCGCTCACCGACAAGCAGATAGCCTTGCTCTGCCACCGGCGTTTCGGCATAGGCGCCGACGGCCTGATGATGCTGGAGGAGGCTTCGGGACAGACGGGGGCGCGTTTCAAAATGGCATTCTATAATTCGGACGGCAAGGCGGGTTCGATGTGCGGCAACGGAGGGCGCTGCATCTGCGCTTTCGCGCTTCTTTCGGGCTTGGTGGAGCGGGGTGAAAACTTCGCTTTCGAGGCGCCCGACGGCTTGCACGAGGCCTGTGTGCGCACGGAGGAAAACGGCGCGGAAACCGTAGCCTTGCAGATGCGGGACGTGGAACATTGGCGGTTCGATAAGGAGCGCCATATCTATCTGATTGACACGGGTTCGCCCCACTATATCCGCTTTGTGGAGAACTGTGGGGAAGTGGATGTGGTGAACGAGGGAAAACGTATCCGCTATTCGGCGGAATTTCCCGCCGGCATCAACGTCGATTTTGTGGAGAGGATGCAGGGGGGGGCGTTGCGGGTGCGCACTTACGAGAGGGGGGTGGAGGACGAGACCTTTGCCTGCGGCACGGGGGTCACGGCCGCGGCGCTCGCTTTTGCGCTCGAAAAAGGGATAAGCGACATGCGTCACGATATTCAGATCTACACGAGGGGGGGCGGATTGCGGGTGTGCTTCGACATGCTGCCCGACAAAAGTTTCCGTCACATCACGCTCACCGGCCCCGCCTGTAAAGTTTTCGAGGGGGTTTATCATGGATGATTTCTTTCTGCGGGCCCTGGAGCCCGACGACCTCAACGCGGTGTTCGAGGCCGAGAACCGACGCGAGGCCCTGCTTTCGGGAGAGTGCCGCATCCCCTACTCCTACGCCTTTCTCAAACAGTATATCGAGAGCTCGCTCAAAGAAACCTTCCTGAGCGCGGGCCAGCTGCGGCTCATCGCCTCGCGGCATTCCGCACCCGACGGCCCCCGCCAAGACGTGGGCATCGTCGATTTCTTCAACTACGACGCCTTCTGCGCCCGTGCCGAGATAGGCATCCTGCTCTACGACCGTTCGCGGGCGCAGGGACTTTCGCCTAAAATTCTCTCCCTCGCGCTCGACTACGCCAAAAACCAATTAAATTTGCATCAGCTTTACGCCGAGATCCTCGCCGGCAACACCCCCAGCCTCCACCTGTTCCGCGAGGCGGGATTCGAGCCCTGCGGCACCAAGAAAGACTGGTTCCGCGCGGGCGGCGCATGGATAGACGTATTTTGTTTTCAAAAACTGTTCTGACTCATGGAAAACACACGCAAAACGCGGGTGCGCTTCGCGCCCAGCCCCACCGGCCCCCTGCACATAGGCGGCGTGCGCAC
>CAZEOJ010000037.1:10643-12702 GCA_964513825.1 uncultured Bacteroidaceae bacterium | reverse complement strand
TAGAGCAACAGCCTTCTAAGCTGTGGGTCGAGCGTTCGAATCGCTCCGGAATCACGGACACGTAGAGGTTCTGAAAATTCAGAACCTCTTTTTTTTGTACTTTTACGGGCTTGGTGAAAACGAATTTATTGTACGAATGGCTTTAAGAAAGCTTACTTATATCATCGCCCTCCTCTTGGTTGCAGGGGGTGGCTGTGCGCAGGCGGGTCTGTATAGGACGGCGACCCTCGTCCTGCCCGATTCCGTTATTTGGGAGATTCCCAATCCCTATGCCGATATCAAACCTGTTTATGTGGCGGAAAGCCACGACGACAGCGCCATGATTCAACTGCGTTGGCAACGGGAGATGGAAGAGGAAGAATTGGCGGAAATGTGGCAACTTCGCGAAAATTACGCCTATACTTCATTTACATCCAAAGAGTTACATTATAGACATCCCGAGGAAATCCTGCACGGCGACGACACGATCTTGATTCAGCTCGTGGATTCGGCCTGCGTGTATGTACATCCCTTCAAAGGGCGGGTCACTTCTCGTTTCGGTCCGCGCTGGGGTCGTATGCACTACGGCACCGACGTAGGGCTTGCCACGGGCGATACCATCGTGGCGGCTTTCGACGGAGTGGTCCGCGTGGCGCAACGCAACTATTCCTATGGTAACATTGTGATTATCTTCCATAAAAATGGACTTGAAACCTACTATGCCCATATGAGCAAACTCCTTGTGGAGCCCAATCAAGTGGTGAAGGCGGGACAACCCATTGGCTTGGGGGGTAATACGGGACGCAGCCGGGGCTCGCATCTGCATTTGGAAATCCGTTATCTGGGTGTACCTATTGATGCGCAATTCATCATCGATTTTCAAAATTTCGCGCTGCTATCCGATACGTTCCCTCTTTGCAAGAACACCGTATACGGAATATCGTCTTCGGGCATCCGCTATCATAAGATCAAATCGGGTGAAACCCTCAGTTCGATAGCCCGCAAATACCGCACCTCCGTGTCGCGTATCAAGGCGTTGAACAACATCAAAGGAAACACCATCCGGGCGGGCGCGGTAATCCGCGTAAGGTAAACGCATAAAAATAATTTCCTTAAAACTATTTTTTTTTCACAAAAATTATTTTTTTTGTGGCGCGTACTTGTTGTTGGAAATGTACGAAGTGATTGTTGTTTATATGTTTATATAAAATGACAGTGAGTAAGAAAGCGGGCGGCAAGACTTCGCCCAAAACCGTTTCCAAGGCCTCTGCAAAAAAGGCGAAGCCGGTGGCTGCGAAACCTGCGGCGAAGAAGCCTGTTGCGAAGAAGCCCGCAGCTAAACCTGTTGCGGCCAAACCGGTGGCAAAGAAACCCGCAGCCAAGAAGCCCGCGGCGAAGCCTGTCGCTAAACCTGCGGCAAAGAAACCCGTAGCCAAGAAACCTGCGGCGAAGCCTGTCGCTAAACCGGTGGCAAAAAAGCCCGTAGCCAAGAAACCTGCGGCGAAGCCTGTCGCTAAACCGGTGGCAAAGAAGCCCGTAGCCAAGAAGCCCGTGGCGAAGCCTGTCGCTAAACCGACGGCAAAAAAGCCCGTAGCCAAGAAGCCCGCGGCGAAACCTGCCGCCAAACCTGTGGCGAAGAAACCCGTAGCCCAGAAGCCCGTGGCGAAACCTGTTGCTACCAAACCTGCGGTCAAGAAACCCGTAGCCCAAAAGCCCGCGGCGAAACCTGCCGCCAAACCTGCGGCCAAGAAACCCGTAGCCCAAAAACCTGCGGCGAAACCTGTCGCTACCAAGCCTGCGGTCAAGAAACCCGTAGCCCCAAAGCCCGCGGCGAAGCCTGTCGCTAAACCTGCGGTAAAGAAACCCATAGCCCAAAAGCCCGCGGCGAAACCTGTCGCTAAACCTGCGGAGAAAAAGCCCGCGACGAAACCCGCGGCTAAACCTGCCGAACCCGCAACGAAACCCGCCCCCCAACCTGCGGCGGGACGCAAATTGTGCCGCATCATCAGCTTCGACAAGATGACACCCGAAATCAAGGCCTTGTTCGATGCCCGCTATCCCGACGGCTACGCCGATTTCG
>CAZEOJ010000037.1:0-10543 GCA_964513825.1 uncultured Bacteroidaceae bacterium | reverse complement strand
CCCGAAATCAAGGCCTTGTTCGATGCCCGCTATCCCGACGGCTACGCCGATTTCGTGAACCGATACCCCAAGCCCAACGGAGAATGCTTTTATGCGGTGAGCCTTTACGGTGAGGACGCCGACTATCTCATCAAAGTGGATGTCAATGTGGACCTGATAGACGTAGACTACGATTTCGCGGATACGGACAGCGATGAAATGGGAGGCGACGGCATGGATGAGGGAAAGAACACCGACGTGAACGATCTGGCCGACAGTCTGGCCGACGACTCGTCCGACAATTTATAAACTACCTTCTCGGTAGAATAAGCGGAGTTCCGCTTTGTGGGTGGCGGCCTATGCACAAAGGAGTGCGATAGACCGCCTCCATTTTTTCTTGGGTAAGGATTTCTTCCGTTTTCCCCTCCCCGATTACCCTGCCTTGCGAGAAGCAGACCAGACGAGAACAATAGGCGGCGGCAAGATTCACATCATGAATTACTAAAAGCGTATAGATCTTTCTTTTCTCGCTGATTTCGGCGATTTTTTCAAGTACCTGAACCTGATGCGCCAGATCAAGATTGGCCGTAGGCTCGTCCAAGAGCAATACGGGCGTCTGCTGACAAAGCGCTTTGGCAAGGGCGGCGAGCTGCCGCTCGCCGCCACTCAACATTTCCATTTTTCGGCGCAAAAGCTCCTCGCGCGGAAAAATACCGCTCAACCCCGCTTCCTCTATCGCCTCCCAAGCCACCTGCTTGTCTAATGCGGTATAATCGGACTGATACCATTTGCGATAAGGCGTGCGCCCCATCAACACATAATCGAAAACAGGCAAGGCCATCTTCTCCACCTGCTGCGGCACCAAAGCCAGCAACCGCGAACGCCGGCGCAAGCCCGCCTGCGAAAAGTCCTCCCCCTCCATCGTCATCGTTCCCGAAAAAGGAATATCGTGACAGACCGCACGCAAAAAAGTGGTTTTTCCCGAACCATTGGCCCCTATGATACCCGTAACGCTGCCCCGCTCCACCTCAAAACTCACGTCTTGAAGCGAGAAACCCCGTCGATAGCCGGCATGGATATGGCGAAAACTAAGCATACGGATGTTGTTTAGGTTTGAGAAGCAGATAGATGAATACGCCGCCGCCCACAATGCCGGTAACCACCCCTATGGGCAGTTGCGAAGGACGGACGAGGGTCCGCGCCAGAATATCGCACAGCAACAGGAAACCCGCTCCGCACAGAAACGAGGCAGGCACCAAGATACGGTAGTCGTTGCCCGATAGATTGCGCAGGATATGCGGCACCACCAGTCCTACAAAACCTATGATGCCCGCGCTGGCCACACTCAAAGCCGTCATCACCGAGCAAAGAAGCATGAGCAGGGTAATCAGCGCACGTGTGTTCACCCCCAGGTGGCGTGCCGAATCGATGCCCGTGCCGAGGACATTGATACGTTGCGAAAGCAGGCTGCAAAGCACCCAGCAAATCAAGGCGAAACCACAGAGGAACAGGGCGTTTTCTCCCGGATTGTTTTCGAGGGAACCCATAGTCCAATACACGATGCGGGTGATGTTTTCGGGCGAGGAAAGACTCATGAGCAAAGTGGTGCAAGAGGAACAGAGAATGCCCAGCATGATGCCCGCCAGGAGCAGGTTGTGGATATGAGGGCGGAGATGATAGTAAAGCATCAGCACGCCGCCCACCGTCAAGGAACCGATGAGCGCGGCGGCGCTTGCCGCGGAAAAGGCCAGCACGCCCGGAAGCGCCGCCGCGCCCGACAGACCGCACACAAACACCACGGCCACCCCTAAGCCCGCCCCGCCCGACAGTCCCAACGTATAAGGCTCCACCAAAGGGTTCTTGAAGATACCTTGCAACACGCAGCCCGAAAGCGAGAGCATACCGCCCACCGCTATGGCCGAAAGCATACGGGGTATGCGGATTTGAAAGAAGACCGCATATTCCAGACTTCCCGGTTCGAGCCCGAACCATGTATGCGGCGCCAGCGACACGCTTCCCACGGCGAGCGAGCAGAACGCGCACACCGCCATAAACAGGAAGGAGCCTATCGTCCATCCCCATATCCTGAATCGAAAATTTTTCATCGCAAGGAGTCCAAATAGCCGGCAAGGGCCTGCAAGGTTTCGCGGAAAAAGAGCGGCGTGGGACAACAGGCCTTGGTGTCGTCGACCAGACACAGGCGTCCCGCGGCCACTGCGGGTACGGAGGGATATTTTTTCCATTCTTCCAGCACCCTCTCACCCTCTCCCGACATACGGCTGATAAACATGATTTCGGGCTGCAACGCCAATACCGTTTCCCGGCTCAGACCGCCGCCCCGATACTCTTTCACGACATTGTCGAGCCCCAAACAACTCAAATATTCGTTCATATAGGTATGCTCGATGACGGGAAAGATAGGATTGTCACCAATCTGAAAGAAAGTCTTGCGGGGATAGGCCACCTGTGCGGAAGACGCCGCACGGCAGATTTCATCCACTTGGGCACGCTCCTCCTCCACCCACGCCGCCACACGTTCCTCCTCGCCCACCAACTTCCCTATCTCCAAGGTCTGCGCACAGATTTCATCAAAACTTTCCGGAGTATCAAAAGCTTTCACCTTTACCCCCAAAGACTCCAATTTACGCATCGTCTCCGCTTTGGTGAAAGCCATGCAGAAAACGAGGTCGGGCCGCAGGAGCAAAATCTCTTCGATGTTCACTTCCAATACATTGCCGATTATCTGAGAACTATGGTCCGGCAGAGGGGCGGGACAGTACGAGGTGCGCCCTACCACCGCGGCATCCATTTCCATTTGTTGCAGGGTATGCGTGACGGAAGGAGCCAGCGAGACGATACGGACGGTGCTTTCCGTCTGCCCGTCGCTCCGGTGGTTCTGACACGAGACGCAGGCACACAGACCGAGAAGGGCCGTAAGAAGATAGAGGATAAAACGTTTCATCCTATTAAATCGTAGCGAAAAGTTCCTCGGTTTCTCTCACCACACGGTCGGGGTCAGGAGCGAGAGGATAGATTTTGGACGGTTTCAGATTCCAAATCTGTTTCTCCGACTTCATCCGCTTCTCGCCGCCGCCGGTAATGTTGAGCATCACGCAGTCGTCGGGCTTTACCGTGCCGTTGTGCACGCTTTCGACAAGCGAATACAGCGCCACACCGGCTGCGGGGTGAATATCCACCCCTTCGGTACGTTCAAAAAGCCCCTGCGCTTCTTTCATCTGGCGGTTATCCACCTTCAACACATCGCCGCAGGTGTCTTTGAGCGCATCGTAGAGGCCGCCCGCCAGACTGAAAGGCGGCTTGCGGTTGGAAAGCACCTTTGCGTCGATAGCCTCGGCATCGGCGCGGGCCTGGTTGTCGTCGTAGGGCAAGAGCGCGCGCGAATCGGCTTTCCAGGCTTCGTACATAGGCAGGAAAGGCGTGTTCTGCGACACCATAAGCCGCATCTTGTTCTTGCCGAAACGCCCGTCTTCAAGCAGACGGAGATTGGCTTCCCATGCGGCGATGGCGCCCGTGCCGCTGCCCACGGCCTGAAAATAGAAATCGGGAATGCGGCCGATATGCATCGTGGCCGAAAGCATGGTCGTGGACATACCGTCACGACGGGCTATATTCTTGGCACCGCCCTCGGCCAGAAAGCGGGACGATTTCAAGACAATATTACTCAAATTGATAGCGTCAAAATAATCCCCTCCGTTCTCGGAAGCGATCAATTTTACGCAGTCGTTGAGCGGTTTTTCGAACCAAAGTGCATCGAGATTGTCGGCGGGAACGCTCAACAACAAAGGAATATGATTTTCGGAGCAGACTTTGGCGAAAGCCCGGGCAGTGTTGCCTGCCGAAGCCACCACCAGCACTTTGCCGCAGGCGGGGTCGAGACGTCCGCACACCGAATAGGCCTCGGTTTCCTTAAACGAACAGGTGCTCATCTTGGCACCGATTTCGGGATACCAACCGCTGAAAGTGATATAGAGATTATTGAGCCCCAGTTCTTTGGCCAATTTCTCGCTCTTGTACGTAACGGGAGCGCAGGAACCCTGCAACATCCTGCGCACAGGAAGCCAATCGGCAAAACGGTAGATGCCGTATTCGAGGCCGAGGGGTTCGATCTGTTTCTTGGCATAAACGGCACGCACCAAAGAGGGACGGTCGCACTGCGGGTCGTCGAGCACCCAGCCGTTGTCGTCGAAAACGCGGCCTGTGGCCACGGTCTGCAAGCTGTAGGAGGTAGGGGTAATCGCGTTCATACATTCAACGTTATAATAAGGTTCAAAGGTAGTGAAATTTTATTGAAACCGGCGGCTTGAAACAATCGGCGATTTTTTCGTATCATTGTGAGTTGCGAAGTTGCACCCTTTAAAATTTACACCCGAAAAATGAAATCAAAAGTTACCGGTATCGTCGCGGGATGTCTCACCTCCCTGCTCTTGTTGAGTTCGTGTTCCAAAGACATAGACCGCTACAAGGGTTCGTACAGTTTCAAAACCAGCGGAAGCCTCACGCTGAAAGTGGTTTCGACAGTTTCCGACACGCTTCCCGTTTCGGTGGGCGACACCCTCACCCTTCCGCTTATCAACGAATGGGGGCAGATGAACGTGGTGGTGCGCGATAAAGGCGCCAAGACCATGCTGGTGACTATGGATGTGATGGGCGGCGAAGCCACGGCTTTCGAGGCGGAGGCCTCGGAAGACCGCATCACCCTGCTGCCCAAGGAACGCTATATCACCTTGCAGATTCTCAACAATATCACGCAACGCACCCAGGTCACGGTGACGGGAACGGGCGAACGCTACGGAAATGTGCTGCTCTTTGATTTGGACTATGCCGGCACGCTGAGCGCGGTAAGCGGCACCTACGAGATTCTGGAAAGCAAGGTGGAATGTGTGGCGGAACGTAACGAAAATTAGGGAGGAGGAACATGAGAGCGAAGCAACTTCTGATAGGGATGCTGACGGGGGCCCTCGGTCTTTCGACGGTCGCCTGTTCCTTGCATAAAAAAGAAAACACTCCCAGAGAAGCCGTGGCGGTGCGGGTGGAGAAAGTGAAACTGCAACAGGGCATCCGCCGCGCCGGCTATGTGGGGACGGTTTCGCCGCTCAAGTCGGCGGTCCTCTCGTGCCGCTATCCCGGCACGCTGACACAGGTGTTTGTGAAGCAGGGCGATTATGTGGAGAAAGGACAGGTGTTGGCGCAAGTGCAGACCGCATCGGTAAAAAGTTCCTACGAAATGGCCCGTACCACTTTCGAACAGGCCGAAGACGGCTATAAGCGCGTGATGCAGGTGCATGGCACGGGAAGCGTGCCCGAAATCAAGAAAGTGGAGGTGGAAGCGCAGTATAAAAAGGCCAAGGCCGCTTTCGAGGCCGCCAAACAATCCTTGGACGACTGCACGATCAAGGCGCCCTACGCGGGTATTGTCGGCGAGGTGTATGGGGATGAGGGCGTGGAACTTTCGATTGCCGACCCCGTGATGCGGGTGTTGGACATATCGGAGGTGGAAATCCGTTTTCCCGTGCCCGAAAAGGAAATCGGCAGGATACAGCCCGGCGACACCGCGTTTTTCGTGATTCCGGCTATGGAGGATTCGCTCTGCGCGGGGCGTGTCAAGAATAAAGGCATGGTGGCGTCCGCCTTATCGCACAGCTATACCTGTACGCTCAAGCCTATGAGAAACATCGAGGGCTTGCTTCCGGGCATGGTCTGCAAGGTGTATCTGTATTCCGAATTGCAGGCGGGCATCGTGGTTCCCTCGTCGGTGGTGCAGATGGACACGCAGGGAAAATATGTGTGGGTGGTGGAGAATCATCGTGTTTCCAAACGCTATGTGGAGACCGGAGGTTTTCACGGCAAAGGGGTGATTGTGGTTTCGGGCTTGCAGGACGGGGACAGCGTGGTGGTGGAAGGTAGCCGCAAGATTAGTACGGGAATGGAAGTCAAGACGGTGGAGTGATGGAACGCAAGAAGGACATCATACGCGGCATTATCGCGCAGAAGCAGATTATCTATCTGATTTTCACCTTGCTGATTATTGTGGGATTGGTAGGAATGTTCTTTATGAACAAGGACGAGTTTCCCGCCTTCGACATCAAGCAAGGGCTGGTGGTGGGCGTCTATCCCGGCGCCGGCGCCAAAGATGTGGAGCAACAGCTCACCAAACCGTTGGAGGATATTCTTTTCTCTTTTTCCGAGGTGAACCGCGAAACCACCTATTCCTATTCCAAAGACGGCATCTGCTATATCTATGTGGACCTGATCGTGCACAACAAGCGCAAGAACGAGGTATGGTCCAAAATCAAGCTCAAGTTGGACGACTCGCGCATGATGCTGCCGCCGGGCGTGCTGGCGGTGGCCGTACTCGACGATTTCAGCGCGGTCTCCGCCATACTCGTCGGCCTGGAATCCTCCGACAAGAGCTACCGCGAAATGGCGGAATACGCCGAAGACCTCAGCAAACGCCTCAAAAGCATCAAGAACGTCTCGAATGTAAGCATCCTCGGCGAACAGAGCGAAGAAATCGCCGTGGTCGTCGACCGCGACAAACTCTCGTCCTACGGCATCAGTCCCTCCTCCTTGCTGCTCAACTATCAGACCGCAGGTTTGAAAATCCTGAGCGGAAACTTCAAGACCGACTACACCAACGCCCCCATTCACTTTCAAAGCAAACTCACCAACGAGGAAGAAATCGCCAATCATATCGTCTACACCGACCCGAACGGAAACGTGGTGCGTCTTTCGGACGTGGCCACCGTGGAGCGCCGCTACAAGGAAATCACATCCAAGGTAAAATACAACGGGCAATCGGCTCTGGTGCTGTCCATCGAAATGCGCCCGGGAAACGACATCGTGGCTTTCGGGAAGAAAGTCAACGCCGTATTGAACGACTTTGCCGGAGAGTTGCCCGAAAATGTCCACATGAGCCGCATCACCGACCAATCGAAAGTGGTGTCGCGCTCGGTGTTCTCGTTTTTGGGCGACTTGTTGATTTCTATGGCGGTGGTGGTATTCGTGATGCTGATGCTCTTTCCCATGCGCTCGGCCTTGATTGCAAGCTCGGGCGTGCCGATATGCACGGCGGTGGCTATCGCCGTGATGTTCATGACGGGCATCGACCTCAATACGGTAAGTCTGGCGGCCTTGATTGTGGTGCTGGGCATGATTGTGGACGACTCCATCATCACTATGGACGGATACATGGACAAATTGGGGAAAGGCATGAGCCGCACCGAGGCCGCAAGCGTCTCTTCGCGCGAACTGTTTGTTTCCATGCTCACGGCCACAGCCGCTATCTGCCTGATGTTCTTTCCCGCCTGCGCCGCCATAAAAGGAAATCTCGGCGAATTCGTGGGCGCCTTTCCGTGGGTCATCTCCATTGCCTTGACCATTTCTCTGGTCTATGCCATGCTGGTGGTTCCCTCGTTGGAGGTGAAATACATCACCGAAGCGCGTTCCTCCAAACAAACCGTCATCTCCCGTATGCAGGACCGTCTTTTCAACGCTTTGCAAGGAGGTTACGACAAGTTGGAGGTTTGGTGTTTCCGTCATCCGCGCGGCACCATTCTCGGAGGCTTGGGCTTTGTGGTGATCGGGGTTCTGTTGTTCCTGCAACTGAACATACAGATGATGCCTATGGCCGCCCGCGACTTCTTCGCCATTGAAATCTGTCTGGAAAACAACGCCGGTCTGAAACAGACCGAAGCGGTCAACGATTCCCTGCAAAAAATCCTGCTGGCCGACAAACGGGTACGGTCCGTCACCTCCTTTATCGGTACGGGCGCTCCCCGTTTCAACGCTATCTACGCGCCTATCATGCCGGGGCCCAATATCGCGCAACTTATCGTGAGCACCCATTCGCACGAAGATACCGAAGCCGTGCTCACCGAATTGGCCGATACCTACGGCGACGCTTTCCCGGGAACCGTCATCCGCTTCAAGCAGATGAACTATCAAGCGGTCACCGCCCCTGTCTGCGTGGAATTGACGGGAGCGTCGCAAGACGAGCTCAAGCCCTATGCCGACAGCATCCGCAACTTCATGCAGACCTTGCAGGAAGAATTGCAATGGGTGCACAGCGATTGCGACGGCTATGTCTCGGCCATCGAAGTGATTCTCGACCCCGAGGAGTCCTCGCGCTTGGGAGTCAATAAAACCATGCTTTCGTTGTCTATGGCCGCAAGCCTGAGCGGACAGACCATCACGTCGATTTGGGAAGACGGAAAATCGGTGCCGGTAAATCTTTACAGCGAGTTGACCCAACAAGACGGCATCGACTACGACCGTCTGGAAAATCAGATGATTTCCACCCTCTTTCCCGAGGTGTCGGTGCCTTTGCGCCAGGTGGCACGCCTGCAACCCGCCTGGGAACTCGAAAACTATCCGCGCAAGGCGGGCGTGGAGACGGTGAGCGTGATGGCAGACCTCAAATACGGCAAGAGCCAGCCGGCGGCCATGAAGAAGATACAGCACTACATCGATACCGAAATACGCCCCACCCTGCCCCCGAACATAAAAATCGAAAACGGCGGTCTGGCCAACGTCAACAAGGAGGTGATTCCCGAAATCGCCTTGGCCTTCTTCTTGGCGGTGATGGTGCTGTTCTTCTTCATGCTGTTCAAGTTCAAGAAAATATCCTTGTCGTTGCTCACGTTGGCGCTCTGCACGCTTTGCTTCTTCGGCGCTTTTCTGGGCCTTGTGATCTTTCATCTCGATTTCGGCCTGACGGCGGTGTTGGGTCTGATAAGCCTGGTGGGCATCATCGTCCGCAACGGCATCATCATGTTCGACTATGCCGAGGAATTGCGCTTGGAGGGAATGCCTGTCAAGGAAGCGGCTTTCAAGGCGGGACAACGACGTATGCGCCCTATCTTCCTCACCTCCTGCACCACGGCCTTGGGCGTTTTGCCTATGGTGCTCAATCCCGACCCCTTATGGCGTCCTATGGGTGTGGTTATCTGTTTCGGCACCATTCTCACCATTATCTTGATTGTGACGGTGATGCCGGTTTCGTATTGGCTGGTCTTTAAAAATGTGAAAAGAAAGGAGGGCATGGCCGATGAAATCTAAGACCCTTTTCCTTTCGGCAACGGTAGCCTTATGGCTGGGTCTCTGCGGAACGGGACGGGCCGCGCAGACGGAACCCGTTTCTCTTCCTTTGGACTCCTGCCTCGAATTGGCGCGCACCCACAGCACGGTGTTGAAGAACGCCCGCCTCGACGTGTTGGCGGCCCGAGCCAAGAAACAGGAAGCCTTGGCCTCTTATTTTCCGAAAGTGGCGGTGCAGGCCTTCGGCTTCGGCGCCTTGGATCCCATGCTCGAAATCGGAATGCTGGACATTTTGGGAAACAGTCCCACCGCCCGCAATCTCAACCGCCTGCTTGAACAAGTGGGGGCGCAATACGGCGTCAACACCTCCTACCGCACCCTCGACCACGGTTGGACGGCTTCCGCCACCGCCATACAGCCCCTTTTTGCGGGAGGCAGGATTGTCAACGGAAACCGCCTCGCCCAGTTAGGCGTGCAGGCCTCGGTCTTGCAGGAGAAAATCAGCGAGAGGGCCATGCTCGAAGAGGTGGAAAACGCCTATTGGCTTGTGGTGTCGCTCGAAGAAAAGCGCAAGACGTTGGAACAGATGCAAGGCTTGCTCGACAATGTGGAAAAGGATGTCCGCTCGGCTTTGGCGGCGGGTCTGGCCACCGAAACCGATGTGATGCAGGTGAGCCTCAAGCAGAACGAGCTCAAATCGGGAAAAATCCAGGTGGAGAACGGCATCCGTCTGGCCAAGATGAATCTCTTCAACACCATCGGCTATGCGTATAATCCCTATCGGAATGTGGATATGGAGGGGCTTCCGCGTATCGACGACGTAATCTTTTCCGACCTGCCCGACACGCTCCTGCCGCCCGAAACCTACTATATGGACGAGAATGAAATCGCCGCCGCGCAAGAGGAGATGCGTTTGCTGGATTTGCAGGTGGACGCCGAAAAACTCACCAAGAAGATGATTTTGGGCGAGGCCTTGCCGCAGGTGGGCGTGGGTGCGCTCTATGGTTACAGCGATATGATGAACAGCGAGAAATTCAACGGGATGCTGTTTGTATCGGCCAAGGTGCCTCTCTCGGACTGGGGCGCCACCGCGCGCAGGTTGCAGGGAGAGGAATATCACTTGCAGAAAGCCCGCAACGACAAGGAGTTTTACAGTTCTCAAATCCTCTTGCAGATCAGGCAGCTGTGGCTAAACCTGACTTCGGCCTGGGAGCAGTTGCAGGTGGCCGAGGAGAGCGTGGAAACGGCCCGCAAGACCACCGAACAGCTTACCGAACACTATCGGGCGGGAATGGCGTCTTTGTCGGAGCTGTTGCAGGCGCAAACCCGTCTGCGGCAGGAGTCGGAGGCCTGCATCGACCGCAAAATCGCCTATCAGACGGCCTTGCAATCCTACCGTCATCGGATTTTTTAGTAATTTTGCCTCCCTTTTCGGGGTGTAGCGCAGCCCGGTAGCGCACCTGCTTTGGGAGCAGGTTGTCGCAGGTTCGAATCCTGTCACCCCGAC
>CAZEOJ010000036.1:0-13102 GCA_964513825.1 uncultured Bacteroidaceae bacterium | reverse complement strand
CGCCTTCCTCACGGCCTTCGAACCCCATTCTTTCGGTGGTGGTGGCCTTGATTGAGATTTGGTCGGTATCTATCTGCAAGACTTCGGCCAAACGTTTCTGCATGGCCGGGATATAGGCGGCAATCTTGGGCTTCTGCAAACGCAGGCACGAATCGATGTTGCCGACGGCATAACCTTTCTGACGCAGCAAATCGTTCACCTTGCCCAAAAGCACCGTACTGTCTATACCTTTATAAGAAGCATCCGTATCGGGAAAATGCTTGCCGATGTCGCCCAAGGCGGCGGCACCCAGCAAGGCATCGCAAATGGCGTGAATCAACACATCGGCATCCGAATGGCCGTCCAAGCCTTGGGTATGCGCCACCTCCACCCCGCCTAAAACCAGTTTGCGGTTCGGGGCGAAGCGGTGCGCGTCATAACCATAACCTATGCGGAAATTCATTCTCCCGACTTTTTCTTCTTGTCGAAAGTGAACTTGACACCTACGCGAAGCGTGTTTTTGAGAGGGTTGGAACCCGAAGTCTGCGAGGTGGGGATAAGATAGGAAAAGTCAAGTCCCACCATTTTATATTGCAGACCTACGCCCAAGGCAACATATTGACGGTCTCCCTTGTATTTGCTTTCGTGGAAATAACCCATTCTTACGGCCACGATATCCCGCCACCAATATTCCGCGCCGAGGCTCCACATGATTTCCTGCATCTCTTCCTTGAAACCGCCCGGCGCATCGCCGAACGATTGGAAGATGCCCTGCATCACGTTGACGCGGTTGGTGCGGCCTCTGACGATGGAGTCACCGCTCACGCCCCCATACTCAGGAGGAGTGGGAACCAAAAGTTTGGAAGCTTCGCCATAGAAACCCACCGAGTTAAACTCGTTGATATGCCAGTCGAACCCGATACCCAGACGCAGGGCGGCGGGCAGGAAGTTGCGGTCTACATCTTCAAGATTGTCGCTGTAACTCATCTTATTACCGACATTGGTAATGCTCAGGCCCGCCATCAAGGTACCTCCCTTGAAGTTCTTTACCTCAAAGTCCTGCTTGTAGTACAGACCGATGTCGGCCGCGCCGGCAAGCCCCGCTTTGGTGTCCTGTCCCTGCACGTATTGACCCAAGGTGAGGTTGGAGTAGATGAAACGACCCGTCACCGCAATCGAGAGCACATCGATGATCTTGCGCGAATAGCTCACGTCAATCGCGAATTCGTTGGGACGGAAAGTCTGGGCGCTGCCGCCCTGTTCGTCGGTAAAAGTCACGTCGCCCATCGAGAAATAGAGCAAGGACGCGGCAAGGGCGTTGCGGTCGTCGAACTTATACATGCCCGAAAGATAGACCAACGACATATCGGGCACCAGGTTGAGCAGCCACGGGCTGTAAGTGAGGGAGGCGCCGTAGTCTTTTTCCATAAAGACATATTTGGCGGCGTTGTAGTGCTGGGAATTGAGGTCGGGCGTGGTGGCCACACCTATATCGCCCATACCGCCCGAGCGGGCATCGGGAGCCAACGAAAGAAAGGGCACCGCCGTGGAAATAGCATTGGAAGTCTGCCCCATTCTTTCCGGTACAGAAGGGTTTATAATCTGTGCGCGGAGGACAGGTACCGCCAAAAACAGGAGGATCGGTAGGGCTACAAGTTTTTTTTGCATTCCAAAATAGTTTAAAGTTTAAAGAGTACCGCTTCTTTCATGCATCGGCAAAATCTTTTGGTTAGCAAAAGTGAGCAAAAATACAAAAAAATACTATCTTTGCCACCTTTGGCTCAGATAAAGAGAAATGATGCGTATGTGTTCCTTTCGGAAAATCAAGCGTATTTGTATCGCCTTGTGCCTGGCGGGAGGCTCTGCTTTTGCCCATGCGCAGGATATGCACCTTTCGCAACTCTACTCCAATCCTCTCTATCTGAACCCTGCTTTCGCCGGCACCTCGGGCTGCGGACGCATCACGGCGGGCTACCGCAACCAGTGGCCGAACGTGGGCGGGGGATTTTCGTTGGCGACGATTTCCTACGACCAATATATCAGAGCGTTGCATGGCGGCATAGGAGCCTATGTCAATGCCGATTTTCAAGGCGGCGGCACGTTCCGCGAGATTTCGGCGGCCTTTATGTATTCGTTCCGCGCGCAACTTTCCCATAAACTGTTTCTTACCCTGGCGGTGCAAGGTTCCTACGCCAACCGCTACGTCAACTGGGAATCGCTCACCTTCCCCGACCAGTACGACCCCTATCTGGGCTTGGTGCAGGGACGTCCCACGGCCGAGAACCTGCCCAATACGCCTCTGAGCCGTCATTACGGCGATGTAGGGGTGGGCGCCACTTTCTACGGAGAGAATTTTTATGTAGGGGTTTCGGCCGTGCATCTCATCCGTCCCGATGTGGGATTCATGGGGCCGAGCCGGCTCAATATCCGTTACAGCGCGCAGGTGGGCGGTAAAATCTACTTCAAGCCTACCTATAACGAACTCCGTGACGAGAAAGAACCTTATCTCTCGCCCAATATCGTTTATATCCAGCAGGGCAAGTTCACCGAGCTCAACTATGGGCTCTATGCGCAGATGTGGCCGGTTATCTTCGGGGTTTGGTTCCGTCAGAGTTTCAGCAACCCCGATGCCGTGATTTTTATGCTGGGAGCCGATTTCAAAGGCATACACATCTCTTATAGCTACGACCTCACGGTTTCCAAGCTGACGGCCCGCAGCGGGGGCAGCCACGAAATCGCGTTGGGTTTCCGCATCCCCTGCAAGCGTCAAGGTTTGGGAGCCCGTCGGATCGAGCCTATACCTTGCCCGAGGTTCTAAAAATGCGTTTTGTGACGCACCTCTTGAAAGTGTCTTGAAAAAGACTTATCTTTGCACCGCTTAAAATGTAGAAAGATGTATAAGCAAGCTTTCAGATTATTGTTTGTAGCCGGCATATTGGCTACCCTCGTTTCGTGCAACAGCAAGACCGGACAGTCGCAGTCCACCGGTTGGGGCGTCAACGACCCCAAGTGGGGCGGCTATCAACGCACCGAAAACTACGTGCAGCCGGTTCCCCTCCGCTTTGTGTTTATCCAGGGCGGTTATTTCGTTATGGGGCGCAACCAGGAAGACCTTAAATACGAACACAACAACGATCCCCGTCGTGCCACCGTAAGTTCGTTCTATATGGACGAGGTGGAGACCTCGAATGCCGATTACGCCGAGTATATCTATTGGCTCAACCGCATCTACGGTCAGGATTATCCCGAAGTGGTGGAGAAAGCCAAGCCCGACCCGTTGGTTTGGAACAGCATCGGCGGTTTCCGCGACGCTATGACCGAGGCCTATTTCGAAAACCCGGGCTACAACAACTATCCCGTGGTGGGCGTTACCTGGGAACAGGCCCGCGACTACTGCGACTGGCGTACCGACCGCATCAACGAGTACATTCTGATTCAGGCCAAGATCCTGAAAATGGATATGGGGCAGACCGCCGACAACAACTTCAACACCGACGCGTATCTGGCCGGTCAGTACAGCGGTATCGTGAACAAAGGTCTGCAGGATATGGATCCCAACGCCACCGAGACCCGTCGCGGCGTGCAGAGGAAAGACGGTATCCTGATTGAGAAACTGCGTCTCCCCACCGAAGCCGAATGGGAATATGCCGCGTTGGCCTTGATGGGCAACAGCAATCAGGAACGTGTGGCCGAACGCCGCATTTATCCGTGGAACGGCAAGCCCCTGCAAGTGCGTGCTCCCCAAACTCCGTATAGGGGTACCATGATGGCCAACTTTATGCGTGGCGACGGTGACTATATGGGTACGGCGGGTGCGCTGAACGACGGTGCCGACTACACGGCTCCCGTCTATTCCTATTTCGCCAACGACTTCGGTCTGTACAACATGGCGGGCAACGTGGCCGAATGGTGTATGGACGTGTACCGTCCCCTTACTTTCGAGGATGCCGACGGTTTGAATACCTATCGTGGTAACGTTTATCAGACGGTGGAACGCGATGAGGACGGTATGATTGCCGAAAAAGACAGCTTGGGTCGCATCCGCTACCGTCAGTTCACCGACGAGGAACTGGCCACGAGGGACAATTTCAACAGGGCCGACAACCGCAACTATCGTGACGGTGATTACGAATCGGCCATTGTGGAAGACTGGTTGGCCAAGGGCGACGGAGACGAAGAAGAGGAAGGTGCCGCGCAGGGTTCTTCCTCCACTACCTCGCTTCTGTACGAATACGGCACCAGCTCGTTGATTTCCGATAAGTCGCGCGTGGTGAAGGGCGGTTCGTGGAAAGACCGCGCCTACTATACGTCGGCGGCCACCCGTCGTTATATGGATCAGGACAAGAGTTCGGATTGGATCGGCTTCCGTTGCGCGATGCCCCGCATCGGGGCGGCGAACGGCGGTTCGTTGGCCAATAAGAGATAGAATCTGAAAAAAATAGAACTTCTTGCGCCCGCCGCCGATTTTGGGGTGGCGAAAGCGGCGATAGACGCCGGTGCGGATGCCGTGTATATAGGAGGACCGGCTTTCGGCGCACGGGTAAGGGCTTCCAATTCTTTACAGGACATTGAGAATACGGTGCGCTATGCGCACCGCTATGCGGCCCGTGTATTTCTTACGCTCAACACATTAATCTACGAAGACGAGATGTCTGCCGCCCTCGGATTGGCGCGGCAGGCCTACGACATGGGCGTGGATGCGCTCTTGATTCAGGATTTGGGACTGTTGGAGGCGGGATTGCCGCCTATCGAGCTTCACGCCAGCACCCAATGCCATATAGACAGCGTGGAGAAGGCGCTTTTCTTGCAGTCGTTGGGCTTCAGGCGCCTGGTTCTGGCGCGCGAGCTTTCTTTGCGCGAAATCGCGGAAATTTCCAGGTCGGTGCAGATAGAAACCGAGGCCTTTGTGCACGGGGCCCTGTGCGTGAGTTACAGCGGGCAATGCTATATGAGTTGCCATACCACGGGGCGGAGCGGCAATCGGGGAGAATGCAGCCAGGCGTGCCGCTTGCCCTACGATTTGGTCAACGGGCGGGGGGAGGTGTTGCTCAGGAACCGCTACCTGCTTTCGATGAAAGACCTCAATGCCGAAGCCTATATAGGCGATTTGGTGCGCGCGGGCGTGTCGTGCCTGAAAATAGAAGGGCGCTTGAAGGAGGTGGATTATGTAAAGAACGTGACGTATGGATACCGTAAGCGGTTGGATGCCGTCCTGCGCGATTTTCCTGCCTGTGTCAAGGCATCGCAGGGCGAGGTGAAGACCGATTTCCAGCCCGATTTGCAGAAGACTTTTCATAGGGAATATACCTCGTTCAATCTGTCGGGAAAGCGTGAGGATTGGGCGGTTTTCGAAACGCCCAAGGCAATGGGGTGCAGGGTGGGGACGGTCCGTAAGGCCGAGCTTCGGCGCAATCGGGAGGGCTTTTGGCGGCTGGGCTTGCAGGTGGAGTCTGAACCGAGCCTCGCTTTCTCTACGGGCGACGGGCTCTGTTATGTGGACGCCGGTGGCGATTTGCAGGGGGGCAATGTGGAGAAGGTGGGGAAAGAGAGAGGAATTTGGTTTTTGGAAATGGCGGCGCCTTCGCAGGATTCCGAGGTCTTGCCTAAGGCGGGGACGATGCTCTACCGCAATCGTGACAAATTGTTTGATAAGACTTTGCAGGCGGCTGTGTTTTCGCGGACGTTGGCCGTGCGGTGTGTGTTCGATGCGGGGGAGAGATGTTTTTATTGGCGGGATGAGGACGGCAACGAGGTGAGGGCGTTTCTGAACGAAGACGAGGTGCAGCCCGCGCGCGACCGGGGGGCGGTGCGCGGCAATTTTGCCGCGCAGGCGGGCAAGTTGGGAGGGACGGCCTATCGCTTGGAAAGTTTTGAATATAAGGGCGATGAGTTTTTCTTTGTGCCCGCTTCGACGCTCAACCGTATCCGCCGCGAGTTGGTGGAGAAAATGAACGGCTTGCGCGAAGCGCGATACCGTCCCGCGGCGGTTCCCGCCGTCCCTCCCGCCTTGCCCGCCTCGGAACGTCCCGCCAGGGACGTTCCCGCCCCGCCGCCCATATCCGCCCCGCCGGTTCCGGACTATCGCGCCAACTGCGCCAACAGCTATGCCCGGCGGATTTATTCGGGCGCGGATGCAGTGTCGGTGGAACCCGCCTACGAGCTCGAAATCGAGAAACACCGTCGCACGCCCGATGAGGTGTTGATGCTGTGCAAACACTGCATCCGCGCCCAATTGGGGCAATGTCTCAAACACGATAAGGTTTCGGACAGGTTCAAGGGCGATTTGTTTTTGCGTTCGGCAAACCATAAATTCGCATTGCGTTTCGATTGCGAGGCTTGCCGAATGGAAGTCCGCTCGTGTTGAACGCGGGGCATGTTTTCACATCTCTGAAAAAATGAAGAAACAGACTTGGACGTTTTTAGGCAGGGCGATGATGCTCGCGGCGACGCTCGGGTGGGCCGTTTCGTGTGCCAATTACAGCAGCGCGCCCACGGGAGGCCCCAAGGATCTGGCGCCCCCCGTGCTTCTGAAAGCCGAGCCCCCGCAAGGCACCGTCGGTTTCACCCACGATAGAATCACCCTCTCTTTCGACGAATTCGTGGTGTTGCAGAACACCGATAAAATCATCGTTTCCCCACCCTTGCAAAGAATCTCTTACAGTTCCAATCTCAAAACGGTGACGGTGCTTATCGAAGACACTTTGGCCGAAGAAGAAACCTATTCCATAAATTTTAAAGACGCCGTGGGCGACTTGCACGAATCCACGCCCCTGCGCGATTTCACCTATGTCTTTTCTACGGGAAAGACCATAGACAGCGGTTTTCTTTCGGGTATCGTGCTCGATGCCTTCGACAACAAACCCGTCAAGGAGGCATCGGTATCGCTCTATGCGCAACGCCCCTCCGACTATCCCACCTTTCCGCCGCCCGCCTATGTCTCCGTTACCGATGCGGAGGGATTCTTTACGTTTCCGTATATCAAGGAGGGCTGCTATCACGTGTTGGCGATAGCCGAAGAAAGCCATGACTATCAACTCAATCCCACCGAAGAAAAAATGGCGTTCTCGGAGGATTGCTGGCAGACGCAGGCTTTTCGGGCGCCGGTGCTTTTTACGAAATCGGCCCGTCAGAAAGAGAGCGACACCGCGTTTCGCGCCGCCTACGACACGGCTTTGCAGAGAGCCCGGAGAACGGCGCTCGGTGAGGCCGAAGAGCACAACCACCGTCTGTTTCTGTATCAGGATTGGCAGGAGGATGTGTTTTTGAAAGAGGCCAAATGGAACACAAGGGGCGAAATCCTCTTGACGTGGTATTACAGGCCGGATTCTTCCTTGCTCCGCTACGAATTCCTGCCGTCCTATACCGATGAGGAGATTGTGGCGCAGGCACAGGCGCAAGCACAGGCACAAGCGCAGAAAGAGGCCGATACCCTTGCCTCCGGGAACAAGCGCGACCGCCGTTCCCGTCGGATTTCGGGCTCCCGCGCCGCCGATACCGCCGATTTGCCCGACCTCACCTGGCCCTCGCGTCTGCGTATGCTGGAAATCGCGCAGGACGACCCTTTGCAGACCAAACTTTGGTTCGATAACTATGCCGTGGAAGATTTGCGTTTGGTGCTCCACAACGGGGCGTATGCCGATACGGCGGAACTCGCGCTTCCCACCTCGGCGATGCGTTCCAAAGACACGGCGGCTTTCCGTGTCTCGGCGCAGGCCTCCACGCTTCTGCACACCGACAGTCTGGTGCTGGGCTTCACGTTTCCGTTGGAAGAGATGGACTTGGGTCAAGCGCACTTATACCAATATTTTACAGACGAGGAAGACCGCAAGGACACCACCGAGATCAATATGCGGAACGTGCGTGTCGAGCGTATTCACCCGCAGCGGATTTCTCTCGCCTATGCGTGGAAACCCGGCAGCGCCTATCAGCTTTTTCTTCCTCCCGCCTGCTTTTCCGACCCGTTCGGCCGCCCTATCGACACCACCTTCCTGCGTTTCTCGGTGCCCGATCCGCTCAATTTCGGACAGGTGGAGCTGACGCTTTCGGGTTTGGAAGAGGGAAAGGATTATGTGTTGCAGATGGTGGGCGCCGGGGGCGGCTATAAAAACGTGTTGTTTCAAAAAAGCGTGCGGGGCGGGGCGGACGATGTTCTGGAATTTCCCTACGTAAAGCCCGGGAGCGTCACCTTTGTACTCTTTGAAGATCTCAATCGGGATGCCCGCTGGGACAGGGGGCACTATCCCGCCGGTATCCAGCCCGAACGGCGCTACTATTTTCCCAAGACGCTGCAAGTGGAAGCCGACTGGCGCATAGAGGAAACCTGGAACATCCGATAGCGCCGCCTTATTCTCCTATCATCAGGTTACAGCCACGGATATCGCTGTGGGCGAAGCGTCCCTTGACCTCGAAAGAGAGGTCGGGATATTGGATGCCCAAGTCTTGGGTGGCGATAAAGGGGCAGGAATAGAGGTTGCCGAGGTCGATGATGTTGATGCCGCCCATGCGCCCGAAGTTCTCGTATTGCAGAGGGTCGAGGGTGTTGCGGATTATCACGCGCATCCACGGAGGGCAGGAAAAAAGGTATTCCTTATCGGTGATATAGGCTTGCGAGGTGAGTTCGCACATACCGTATTCCGAAAGCACGGCAGGCACGCGAAAGGCTTTTTTGAGAATGGCGTGAAATTCCTCCTTGGGTAATTCCTGCCGTTTGCCTTTCATGCCGCCCGTCTCGAAAATCAAGGCTTGCGACAGATCCATAGGATGTTTTTCGGCAAGCTCCCATAGGGCGTAACTGAGGCCGAAAAGCACAGGCTTGACCTCTTGCGAGGCCGCGCAGGACCTCAATTTTTCGCTTAATCCCTCCGCATCGTCCAGATAAAAACCGCTTTCGGCGCGTCCGCTTTCCTCTATCAAGCCTTTCAACATATAAATCAGCGAAGAATGCGGTTGTGACAAAGGGTCGGGCGTGAGGGCGAAAAACGCGTAGCGGCGCACATCTCCGAAAAAGTGCTCGAATCCCCGCGTAAAACACCGGCGATAATGCGCCAGGCTCCCCACGTGGTGCGTGCTCCGTACCGCTCCCTGCGAGCCGGTGCCCGAACTCAAAAAATAATCCTCGCTCCCGATTCCCTCCAAAAACACCTTACGCGTCTTGAAAACCTCGATAGGCAGGAAAGGAATCTGACGGAGCGTTTTTACGGCATCCGCATCAAACAAAGGGTCAAGCGCCTGCACATACTCACGGTAGACGGGATTCTGTTCGTAGTGAAGATGAAACAATTCCAAAGCCAACTGGCCGAAATCATCCTCGCTCCGAATCTCGAAAATCTTTGAAGAAAGGGCATTTAACCGCTCTTGTGTGTGCATTTTTTGTAAATTTGTCGGTTGCAGCCGCAGGAACTCCTGCAACGTATAAACCAAATACCGGACACTATGTTTTCAAAGGTACGCATTTTTCCGCGATTGTCTTCCGTGGCGGCATTCTGCGTACTCGCTCCGCTCGTGGTCTCCTGCGTCAAGCCGAGAACCTTTCCCATAGAACCCTATCTGGAATTCCGTCAAAACATATTGACGTACATGCCCACCCCGTCGGGCGACAGCATACCCTCTCTCGAAGTGGAGTTTTATTTTCAGGACGGCGACGGCGATATAGGCCGCGAAGACGAGAGCGAGCGGTTTCCCTATGTGGGCGACTCGCTCTACAATCTTCATTTCCAACTCTACAAAGTGCTATCCGACAGTGTTTTTCAAGAAGTTTATCTGCCTGACACGACAGGCGAATGGCACCCCATAGCCTATCACTATCACTTGCACTATATAGAGCCTGTCAACGCCAATCACGCCCTCTGCGGCACTATCCGCTGGAAAGTGGACGATTTCGGCATCACGGCGGGCAACCTGAAGAACAGCACGGTTTGTTACGGCATCTACCTCTACGACCGTGCGTTGCACAAAAGCAATGTGATTTATACAGACCCAATCCGGCTTTGAGATGAAACGCTTGACCATAGATAAAAGTTCGGTTCTGATCGCCATATTTCTGGCGGTGGGCGTGATTTATTGGATTCGCCTGTTTCAGTTGCAGATTATCGACGACTATGCCAGCGAGGCGCAGAACAACACAATCCGCAACAAGGTGCAGTACCCCGGGCGCGGTCTTATCCTCGACCGCAACGGCGAAATCATCGTCTATAACGAGCCGGTCTACGACCTTATGGTGATTCCCGGACAGGTGTCGGTGGACGAGACGGACTGGAATCTGTTGGCCGACCTGCTGGAACTCGATTCGGCGGGCGTGCGCGAACGCTATGCCAAGGCCCGTGCCTACTCGCGCTATGCACAGTCGGTGTTCGAACGGCAGATTTCGAAAGAGGTCTACGGACGTTTGCAGGAATATCTCTATCTCTTTCCCGGTTTCGACGTGCAGAGCCGCACGCTCCGGCGCTATCCCAAGCCTATCGCGGCGCATGTGCTGGGCGATGTGGGCGAGGTGAGCGAGGAGGAAATCAAACGCAATCCGCACTATCAGCCGGGCGACTACATCGGCAAGAGCGGTTTGGAGAAATTCTACGAGGAGGAATTGCGCGGCAAGAAGGGGGTGAAGGTGGTGATGGTGGATGTGCGCAACCGCGAGAAAGGCAGTTATAAGGACGGGGCGCTGGATTCGCTTCCCATTCCGGGAGAGAAGCTCTACACCACGCTCGACGCGGGTTTGCAGGAATATGCCGAATGGCTGATGCAGGGCAAGCGGGGCAGTATCGTGGCCGTGGAACCCTCCACGGGAGAGGTGCTTGCCTTGGTGTCCGCTCCCGGCTACGACCCCAATCTTATGGTGGGGCGGGTGCGCAGCCGCAACTACAACATGCTGCTGACCGACCCGCAGAAACCTCTGTTCAACCGTGCGCTCATGGCCTACTATCCGCCGGGCTCCATCTTCAAGCTTCCGCAGGCTTTGATAGCCTTGCAGGAGGGGGTGATTCGCGCCGGTACGGGTTTCCCCTGCGACAAAAGCCTTGTGGGGTGCCACAATCACGCCGACGCGCTTTCGGTGGCGGAGGGGGTGCGCAACTCCTGCAACCCCTATTTCTATCAGGTCTTCCGCAGGGTCATCATGCAGGGCAAAGACCCGAACCGTTTTGTGGACAGCCGTCTCGGGCTTGAACAATGGAACAAATACATCAAGTCTTTCGGCTTCGGCACCCGCTTGGATATTGACCTGAGCGACGCCAAGGCGGGCTATATTCCCGACGCGGCCTATTTCGACCGCTATTACGGCAGGAACCAATGGGCGTTCAGCACGATTTATTCGTTGAGCATCGGGCAGGGCGAAGTGAGTCTGATTCCGTTGCAAATGGTGAACCTGGCCGCGATTATGGCCAATCGGGGCTACTATATCACGCCGCATCTGGTGCGGGCTATCGGCGACGACCGACGTCCGCCCGAAATGGATCTGTCGCCGCGCGTGCCGCCTATCGACAGAAGACATTTCGACCCCGTGGTGGAGGGCATGTACGGGGCGGTGCATCTGCCGGGCGGCACCGCGCGGCGCGCCCATATCGACAGCATCGTGGTGTGCGGCAAAACCGGCACCTCGCAGAATCCGCACGGCAAAGACCATGCGGTGTTTATCGGCTTCGCGCCCAAAGACAACCCCCAAATCGCCGTATCGGTGTTTTTGGAAAACAGCGGCTTCGGTGGCACATGGGCGGCGCCTACCGCCAGCCTGTTGATAGAAAAATATCTCACGGGCAAGGTGCAGCGCAAGTGGTTGGAGGAGCAGGTGCACGACTTCACCATTTTTACCTACGACGAAAACGGCAGGATTATCGGCCCTCCCGCGCATTAAAAAGTGAACAGAAAGCGAAGAAATGGAAAACAATCATACACAACGCATTTGGAAGGATTTGGATAAGCCCGTCCTGCTCATCTACCTCTTTTTGGTGATAGCGGGCTGGTTCAATATCTATTCGGTGGTCTACGACCCCGAAACCACCGAGGGTTTCAGTCTGGCCGCCCGCTATGGCAAACAGCTCCTGTTCATCGGCTTCGCCTTTCTTCTCGCCCTCTTTGTCCTGGTGGCCGACCTGCGCATCTTTACCCAGTTCGCCTATCTCTACTACGGCATAGCCATTCTGCTGCTGCTTGCCGTCTTGGTGGTGGGTACAAAAATCTCGGGCGCCCGCTCGTGGATCAAACTGGGGCCTATCTCCCTGCAACCCTCCGAATTCGCCAAAGTCGCCACCTGCCTGGCCTTTGCCAAATACGTATCGCACCCTGCGCTCAACATGAAGAAAGTCAAGAATCAGATTGCCGCCGCCCTTTGGTTTTTGGTGCCTATGATGCTGATTCTGCTGCAACCCGACGCAGGTTCGGCGCTCGTTTTCCTTTCTTTCGTGCTGGTGCTCTACCGCGAGGGTATGACCGGAAAAGTGCTTTGGGCGGGACTTGTCGCCATTATCCTCTTTATCGCCGCCCTTTTGGTCAACAACTATATCGTCATCGGCGCCATAGCCCTTGTGATAGGCTTTTTGATATTCCGCAACAAAAAGACATTCAAAAATATATCGCTCGGCATCTTGTTCTTTGTGCTCTGTTCGGGCTATACCCTCGGCGTGGACTACGCCTTTCATAAACTCAGCCCCCACCAGCAACAGCGCATCAATGTGGTGTTGGGGCTCGACGCCGATGTAAAGGGCGCCGGCTACAACGTCAACCAGTCCAAAATCGCTATCGGAAGCGGCGGTTTTGCGGGCAAAGGCTATCTGCAAGGCACGCAGACCAAGTTCAATTTCGTTCCCGAACAAAGCACCGACTTTATTTTCTGTACGATAGGCGAAGAATGGGGTTGGGTGGGGTGCACGGTCTTTCTGGCCGCCTACCTTTGGCTCATCATCCGTCTTGTCAAAATGGCCGAGCGGCAGCGGCAGCCCTACTACCGTGTCTACGGCTACGGCGTGGCCTGCATCTTCTTTCTGCATCTTTTTGTCAATGTGGGGATGACGATAGGCCTGTTGCCGGTTATCGGCATCCCGCTACCCTTTTTCAGCTACGGAGGTTCCTCGCTATGGTCCTTCACCCTCCTGCTTTTCATTTTCCTCAAAATGGACGCCCGCTCGTAGGGGAA
>CAZEOJ010000035.1:0-13126 GCA_964513825.1 uncultured Bacteroidaceae bacterium | reverse complement strand
GTATTTTTGCGCGCGATAACAAGAAGCATTATGGATTTTAAGAAAATCAAATCGGCCCACGAAGCGATTACCCGCGACATGAACGAATTCGACAAGCAGACCGGCAACCTCTACGAGACGGTGGTGGACTTGTCCAAGCGTGCCAATCAGATTTCCTCGACCTTGCGTCAGGAATTGGTGAACAAGATTTCCGAATTCTCGGCACAGCAGCAGGCGGCGGTGGCCGACGGCGTGGACGAGATCTACGAGAACCGCGAACAGATAGAACTGGCCCGCTACTACGAGCAACTGCCCAAGGCCACCTTGATCGCCACGCAGGAACTGCTCAACGGCACGCTCTGTTTCAAACGTCCCGAAAAGGAAGAGGCCGACCTTTAGTCTTTCGTGATGTTGTTGAAAGGCAAACGCATCCTCCTGGGGCTTTGCGGCGGGATTGCCGCCTATAAGTCCTTGTCGCTCATACGTCTGCTCATAAAGGAAGGGGCGGAGGTACGTTGCGTGTGCACGCCCGCCGCCTTGCAGTTCGTCACGCCGCTGAGCGTGGAGACCCTTTCGCGGAACAGGCTTTACAGCGACATGTTTGCCCGTGAGAACGAATTTTCGACCGCCCACATCGGCTATGCCGAGTGGGCGGATTTTTTCGTGGTGGCGCCCGCCACGGCCAACACGCTGGCCAAGTTCGCGCACGGTATCGCCGACAACGCGCTCACCACGCTCTTCAACGCCTACGGCAAGAAAACCTTGGTGGTGCCGGCCATGAACAGCGGCATGTACCGTCATCCCGCCACGCAACAGAACCTCGACCGCCTGCGGGCGTGGGGTGTGGCGGTGATGCCTCCCGAGAGCGGTTTTCTGGCCTGCGGCACGCAAGGCGAGGGCAGGATGCCCGAGCCTGAAGAAATCCTGCGCTATCTGCTGAAAGTCTTTTTCGAAACCTCTTGCCCGCAAAGCGTGTTCGACGGCAAGCATGTGCTGCTTACCGCGGGCCCCACGCAAGAGGCCCTGGATCCGGTCCGTTTCCTCTCCAATCCCTCCACGGGGCTCATGGGCTGCTGCATCGCCGACGAGTTGCGGAGACGGGGCGCGAAAGTGCATCTGGTCTGCGGCCCCATGTCCGCCCGTCCCAAGGCGGAGCCTTTCGAAACGGTCAAGGTGACTTCGGCCTTGCAGATGTACGAGGCCTGCATGGAACGCTGGCCGAAAGCCGATATCGGCATCCTTTCGGCGGCCGTGGCCGACTACACGCCCGAGGCGGTCTCGCCGCAGAAAATCAAGAAGACGGAGGCGGACTTCTCGCTCCGTCTTGTCCGCACGCACGATATTCTCAAAGAACTTGGGCAGCATAAACGACCCGACCAATTCCTGGCGGGCTTCGCCCTCGAGACCGAAAACGAAATCGCCCACGCGCAGGCCAAGCTCCAGGCCAAGAACGCCGACCTTATCGTGCTCAACAGCCTCCGCGACGCGGGCGCGGGCTTCGGCACCCCCACCAACCGCGTGTGCCTGCTCGGACGAGACGGCGACATCGCCCCGCAGCAACTGCAAGGCAAAGAGGAGGTGGCCGCCCTCATCGCCGATTACATCGAAACGAAACTGACGAAATGAAAAGAATCACCGCCCTGCTCACCCTCGCTTTCCTTTTCGGTCTCGCGCCTTTCACCAAGGCGCAGGAATTGGACTGCAAGGTCAATATCGTCACCTCCAAGGTCACCTCGGGCGACAAGAGCGTGTTCGAGACCCTTTCCACGGTGCTCAACCAGTTCATGAACGGCCGCCGCTGGACCAACCTCAATTTCCGTCCGCAGGAAAAGATTCCCTGCTCCATGACGATAGACGTGCAGGAATACAACAGCGGCAACGGGCAGGTCAAGGCCTATCTCACCGTGCAGCTGCGCCGTCCCTGCTTCAAATCCACCTATACGAGCCTGCTGCTCAACACCGTCGACAAGGATTTTTCCTTCACCTACGTCAAGAACGACCCTATCGAATTCAGCGACAACAGCATAGGAACCAACCTCACGGCCACGCTGGCGTTCTACGCCTACATCATCCTGGGCAACTATTTCGATTCTTTCGCGCCCCGGGGCGGCTCGGTCTTCTACGAAAAGGCCAACAACATCGTCCTGCAGGCGCAGGGCATCGCCGAACAGGGCTGGCGTTCGTCGGAACGCAACGAGCGGAACCGTTACTGGATTTCGGAAAGCTACAGCAATTCCAACTATCAGGCCATTCACGAGGTGATCTACCGCTATTTCCGTCTGGGCATGGACATGATGTTCGACGACCCCGCCACGGCGCGTGTCAACATCACCGAGGCCCTCTCGCAGTTGGACGAGCTCAAGCGCAAGCGTCCCAATCTGCCTTGCATACAGATGTTTATGGAGTCGCGTGCCGACGAGCTGGTCAATATCTTCCAGCCGGCGGAACAGGCCGAGCGTCAGAAAGCCTTCGACCTTCTGGTGAGCATAGACGCGGCCAACGTGAACACCTATAAGAAGATTTTGGGCAACAACGCCCGCTGATAACCCCGCCCGCCGATGTTAAGGAAACTCCGCATACAGAACTACGCCCTCATCCGTCACCTGGACATGGATTTCGACAAGGGTTTCTGCGTGATTACGGGCGAGACGGGGGCGGGCAAATCCATTCTTCTGGGAGCCTTGGGCATGGTGCTGGGGCAGCGTGCCGATTCGGGCATCCTTTTCGACAAGACGGGGAAATGCGTCATCGAGGCCGAGTTCGACCTGCAGGGCGCCGACTTGCAGGAATTCTTTGCCCGCCACGACTTGGACGAGAACGGCGACGATCTGATTCTGCGGCGCGAGGTGCTGCCGGCGGGCAAGTCGCGCGCCTTTGTCAACGATACGCCCGTCACCCTGCCCGTGCTCAAGGAATTGGCCTCGAACCTTATCGACATCCATTCCCAGCACGAGACCTTGGCGCTCAACCTCGCTTCCTTTCAACTCAAATTGATAGACAGTTATCTGCCCAACAAGAGTCTCTTGCAAGATTATAAGGAGCGTTTCAGGCACTATCAGGCCTGCGTCAAGGAGTTGACCCGACGGCAGGCTGAACGCGACCAGGCACGTAAGGAATACGACTACAATCAGTTTCTGTTTTCGGAATTGGAGGCTTTGCAGCTCAAGCCCGGCGAACAGAAGCAGATGGAAGAGGAGCTGGATATTCTCTCTCATGCCGAGAGTTTGCAGGAGGTGTTCGCTTCGGGGCTGGCACGGTTGGAGGGCGAGGAATACGGCGTGATGAACACGCTTTCGGCCTTGGTCAAGGAGCTGAAGAAATCGGCCGCCCACCACAATGCGTTGGCATCCGACCTGCCGCGCTGGGAATCGTTGCTCATCGAACTCGACGACTTGCGCAAGGATTTGGAAATGTGGAACGGAGAGGTGGAGAGCGACCCGAACAAAAAACTCCGCTACGAGGAACGTCTCGACGCGATTTACCGTTTGGAGAAGAAACACGGCGTGGACGATGTGCAGGCGTTGATAGAACTGCGCGACAGGCTGCAAGGGCAGCTCGACCTGTCCGAGAACGCCGAGGAGGAAATCGTCAGACTCGAAGAAGCCGTGAAGAAAGAGGAGGAAGCTTTAAAACTGTTGTCCTCCCGTCTCACCGCCTCGCGGAAAGCCTCCGCCCAGACCCTGCGCGACGCCATTCTGACCTCTTTAATGGAGTTGGGCATGGAGCAGGCGCGTCTGGAAATCGATTTTACGCCTTTGGAAACCTTTGGAAACGAGGGTTGTGACCGGGTGGTGTTCCTTTTCTCGGCCAATCCCGGCGCTCCCTTGCAGGAAATGGCCAAGGTGGCTTCGGGCGGCGAACTGTCGCGGGTGATGCTGGCCGTCAAGTCGGTCATCCATCAGGGCAGTCTGCTGGGTACCTTGATTTTGGACGAGATAGACACGGGTGTGTCGGGCAAGATCGCGGCCAAGGTGGCGCGTATGATGAAGAACCTGAGCCGTTACATGCAGGTGGTGGCCATCACGCATCTGCCGCAGATAGCCGCGGCCGCCGACGTGCATTACCGGGTCTACAAGACCGTGGAAGAGGGGGCGGCGGTCTCGAACATGTGCCGTCTCAACGCGCAGGAACATATAGAAAGTGTGGCTTCCATGCTGAGCAACGGGCCGGTGACGCCCGTGGCGCTCCAAGCCGCCCGCGAACTTGTAGAAGGATAGGAGAGAGCGCTTTATGTTGGATTCGCCCGAAAACTATATGGATGAGGAGAGCCGCGAGCTCTACGACCGCTATCGCGGGGAGAAGCAGAGGGGGGAGAGCGGTTTCTACGATGTGGATGAATATCTTTCCCTTATCGCTTCCTATGGCATTTACGAGAATTACCAAGGTGCGCGGGACGTGATGCGCGAGGCCCGCGAACGTTATCCCGAATCGAGCGAGCTGCGCATCAAGGAAGCCGAGTTGCTTATGGAAGACGGACAGGCGCAGCGGGCGTTGGAACTGCTGGCCGAGGCCGAAAAAGTGGAGTCGTATTTCTATGAACTTCATCTTATTAGAGGACATGCACTCAAGGCCTTGGGCGAATTCGGCCCGGCGGCGCAGTCTTTCTTGAAGGCGCGCGAAACCGGCGCCGAGGAGGTGGATGTGGAGATAGGGTTGGCGGCGGTGGCCTCCGCGGAGGGCAAGCGCGAGGAGGCCTGGCAGCATATGCGGAAAATCCTGGGAGCCGAGACCGACAATGTGGAACTCTGCAATCGTTTCATCGACCTGGCCGTAGACAGCGACTGTCTCGTGGAGGCGATGGAATATGTCCGCACGCTGCTCAAGGAGCATCCCTATAAGATACCCTATTGGAAGACGTTGAGCGAACTGGCCGAGGAGGCGGGCAACTACGAGCAGGCGGTGGAGGCCGAGGATTTTGTGCTGGCCATCGATCCCGCCAACGAAGAATCGCTGTTGCGCAAGTCGCATCTGATGGAATTTATCGACGAGGACATCGGGCAGCTCGATTTTTATCTGAGCCTGGAAAAGCGTTGGCAGGACGAGACCGAGAAGTTGCTTCCCGTGCGTCTGGACATCGCCCACGAATACGAACTTGCGGAAAACCGCGTGCAGGCCGAAATCTATTATAATAAAGTGCTTTCCTACCCGCAGGCCCGCCGCTACGCCTTGTTCCGTCTGGGGGTGCTGGCGCATTTCCGTTTCGACCTGCCTTTGGCCATGCGCTATTTCTCGCAGGCGCTCGAGGTGGAGTCCGTCGAAGACGAGAAGGAAAGCATTGCGCTTGTATACAGGGGAATAGCACAGAACCACATCTACAGGGGAGAGGAGGAACCCGGGATTGCCTTTCTCCGCAAGGCTATCGAACAGGCGCCGCTGACCCGTGTCCATGCCTATGCCTATGTGGAGGAGGCCTGTCGGGTGGGGGGCGAGGCGGTGAACGATGCCCTTGCCTTTTTCAAGGAGGGGCAGACCGATGCACCGTGGTATGCCTTGTGCCGGGCGGTGCTTTTCTACGAGAAGGGGCGTTACGAGGATTCGTACCGGAATTTCTCGCTCGCTTTCGCCGAGGGTCAGTATCTGCGCGAGGATGCCGACCTCCGTTTTTCGGGTCTGTATTTCTTCGATGCCTCCATTCTCGAAATCCGAAACGGCTTCGGTCCGGCATTCTCTCCCGAGGCCAAGCGGAACGACGACGAAGAACCTTTTGAGTTCTACGGGCCGGCCCTGCAGGACGGTTACGTGCGTTTCGGACTTGTGGGACACCCTCTGGGTCATTCGTTTTCGGCAAGTTACTTCAACCAAAAGTTCATGCGCGAAGGTCTGGCGCTCTGCCTCTATCAGAACCTCGATATGGAGAACAGCCAGGGGTTCGAGATCATGAAGAAGACCGAGGTCTACCGGGGTTTCAACGTCACCCTTCCCTACAAACGGGCCGTGACGCCTTATCTGGACGAAATGTCGGCGGCGGCGCGGGCCATAGGCGGGGTGAACGTGGTGGATGTGCGGGCGGGCCGGTGGGTGGGCCACAATACCGATTACAAGGGTTTTGCGCAGAGCCTGGAGGGTCTGTTGGCCGAGGGCGGCGCGGTGTCACGCCCCGAGAGGGCGTTGGTGCTGGGCAACGGCGGGGCTTCGCAGGCCGTGCAGTACGCGCTGCATCAAAAGGGCATTCCGTATGTGTTGGTGTGCCGCGAGCCCGAAAAGGCGCGCGAAGACCTGAAAAACAAGATATTCGCTCCTATCGAGATTCTTTCCTATGCCACGCTGCCGCCCGAAACGGCGCGTTCCTGCCGTCTTTGGGTCAACACCACTTCGTTGGGAATGTGGCCGGAGGTGGATACGTTTCCGATGTTGCCCTACGAGGTGCTTTCGTCCGATTTCTTTGCTTTCGACGTGGTGTATAATCCCGAACAGACGGCTTTTTTGCAGAAGTGCGCCGCGCAGGGAGCCAAGACGCGCAACGGCTTGGAAATGCTTCATATCCAGGCCGAAGAGGCATGGAAAATCTGGACGGCATAGGCCGTGGCCGAAACTCCGTGCGGGCTGCCGGCTACAAGGCAAATACCGCCGAAACGGGTCTGTGGTCGGAATATTCCACTTTGTGGGTGGTGAAGAACAGGGTCTTGAGATTTCCCCTGCTGAAGATATAATCGATTCTATACGACGGGTAGACGCCTTGATACGTCTGTCCTGTGCCTGTTCCGGCCTTCACGAAGGCGTCCTTGAAATCTTTTTTCGTAAAACGGGTGTAGGCGTAGGCCACGGGGTGTTCGTTCATGTCGCCGCAGACAAGCACGCGGTTGGGTGCGCCCGAGGTATCGATATGGTTCAGAATGTGTTTCACCTGCTTTTCGCGGCGCAGGGTGGCGCGCTTCATCTTGCGCAGAAGATGCGAGGAGCCTTCTTTGTAGGTGTCGCGTTTGGAGAGCGAGGAGAGGGAGGAGAGAAAGGTGGCGTCGGCTTCGTCGAAGAGGTAGGAGGCCAAGTGCATGTTGTAGACGCGCAGGGTGTCCTTGCCTGTCCACAGGTCGGCGAAAACGATGTCGCACAGGCTCATGCCGTCTATGCTGCCTTGCCGCAGAATGGGATATTTGGAGTAGATGCGGTTTCCGTAGTGGAAGTTGGAGGAGGTGGCGGGGCGGGTGGCGTAGGGGTAGCCGGCTTTTTTGAGCGTGGGGGTGGACAGAAAGCTGTTGTCGCGGCTTTCGTAGGCTTCCTGAAAGCAGACGATATCGGCGTCCTGGTCGCCCACAAAGGCCAGGAGTTGGTTCTTGAGTTCGCCGCGTCGGTTTCCGTTTTCGGTATAATAATCAAAGAGGTGAACGTTGTAGGAGAGTATTTTGACGTGGTTGGCGGCGTGTTGCGCGGGGGGCTCGCCTTGTTTGCCGACCTGCACGAATACGCGGATATTGTTCCAGTTGCACAGCAGGCAGACGATAAAGAGCAGGCAGCGTCTTTGTCCTGCAAAGAGGTAGCCTATGGCCAGGGCGAGGTTGATGAGCAGCAGCAGGGGGAAGGCGAAGCCGAGGAGGGAGGGGGGAAAGGCGGTGGAGGGGGGGATGAGTTTCGCCACGGGACAGCATACGAGCAGCAGGGCCGACCCTGCGGCCAGCACAAAGAACAGATTGCCCAAGAACGAATGTCGCCTGTTACCTTTCATCTACCACACCTATTGTTTACCTCACGTAAGCGCTTTGGGAAAAGGCTTCCAGGAAGGCTTTTTCATCGGGCAGGAGAGAGGCGTAGTCGCGCGCGAGCAGACGCATCGCGATGGCCGTCTGTTCGTTTTTGAGACGGTTATACGCCTCGTCGCTCAAATCAAGCCCCTCCGCGCTCCTGAACTTCAACTTCTTATGAAATAACTTTCGCCAAAAACGTATCATTTCCCCACGCGTTTCAAACAAACGGCTAAGATACAAAATTTGAATTTGCCGTATCTTTGAACGATGAAACCTTGCACAGACACGGAAATATACGATTTTGACAAACGGGTGGAAGCCTTTCACCGCCTGGGGCAGCTGATGCGACAGACAGGGCAGGAAGCGCCTGCCGCCCGCACGGAATTCGCCACGCTCCTGGAGCAAGCCACCACCGCCCAACCCTTCTTTACCCCGCAAAACGTACGCTACGCCCTGCGGGAGTGGGGGAACCACCTCCACACGCAAGCCCTGCGGACCTGGCTGGAACCCTATCGCCGAAATTTTCCCCTCGCCCCGACCACGATACTGCTCGTCATGGCCGGCAACCTGCCCCTGGTAGGCTTCCACGACTATCTCTGCGGACTGACGGCAGGTTGCCGGCTGCTCGTGAAACTCTCCTCCAAAGACGCCCTCCTGTTGCCCTTCTTCCACCAAGCACTCCGCAAGAACGCCCCCCTCGGCTCGGGCTTGCACCTTTCCGAACCCGACCCCGTGCGCTTCGTCCACGAAATCCCCGCCACGGGCTTCGACGCGGTCATCGCCACCGGCAGCGACAGCAGTCACGCCTTCTTTACCCAAAAATTCCGCCACCTCCCGCACCTGCTGCGCCACAGCCGCCACGCCTGCGCCCTCTTGCAAGGCGGGGAATCCCCCCGCGAACTGCAAGCCCTCGCCGACGATATCCTGCTCTATTTCGGCATGGGATGCCGCAGCGTATCCCAACTGTACGTACCCGAAAACTATGATTTCGAGCCCCTTGTAAAAGCCCTTTCCGAACGGGGCGAAAGCCTGCTGGAGAACACCGCCTACCGCCACGCGTATGCCACGCAAAAGGCCTTGCGGAGCGTCAACGGCCAGAAATTCCTCGACACAGGGTCTTTGCTGCTTGCCGAAGAAGCCTCGCTCGAAAGCCCCCCGGCCGTGCTGCACTATCAGACCTACCCAGCCCCGGAAGAAGCCCGGCAGGCGATCGCGAAGGACCGGGAAAACCTCCAATGCGTGGTCGGCGACGGCTTTCTGCCCTTCGGCACCGCCCAGCACCCCGCCTTGCACGACTACGCCGACGGCGCGGATACGCTCGCCTTTTTATGCGATTTTTATCAAGATATTTGCAAAGCCGAAAGAAACTCGTATCTTTGCGCCCCTAAAAACAGAAATTGAACCATGAAGAAAGACATCCACCCGAAAGACTATCGTTTTGTTGTATTTAAAGATATGTCGAACGATTATGCGTTTCTGTGCAAATCGACCGTGCAGACCAAAGATACCATTCAATGGGAAGACGGCAACGAATATCCCCTCGTGAAGCTCGAAATCTCGAGCGCGTCGCATCCCTTCTTCACCGGCAAGGTGAAATTGGTGGACACGGCCGGTCGTGTAGACAAGTTCATGAACAAATACAAAGACCGTCTGGACAAGAAGAAAGCCGCGAAATAATCGCGGAGTTTCCGTTCCATACGAGGATAGCGGGGGTTTATGCTGAACTTCCGCTATTTTTGTACCCGACGAGACCGTGCCGAACCCCGGCCCGCCGTCGAACAATCCGAACCTATGGAAAAACCGACCTATCTGCTGGCCGACGAACCCCACGTCCGCCGGCAACTTCTGCCGCTCACCTTTACCCGTCCCGTGGCCCTGCTCCGCGTGGGCATCGTCACCTTGCAGGAAAAGTGGAACCGCTTTCTGGGCGAGGACGCGGGCTTCTGGGTGGAGGACTATCTGCGGGGCAAGTTCGCGGCCGAGCCCGACAAAGGGGCAGGCAAGTGCCTGATGATAAACGCCTCCATCCTTCCCGACGCGGCCTTGGCACAAGCCCTTCTGCAACTGCGACCCGGCGAGATTCTGGTGCCTGCCGCCCCCGAAAACCACGACCTCCCTTGGATCGCTTTCTATCAGGACACCGACAGGCTCACCACCTACGAGGCGGGCCTCTGTCAAGACGGCAGGACACCCAGGCCCTATGGCGGAAAAATCCTGCAAATAGGGCATCTTTGGGACATCTTCACCCTCAATGGCAAGCAAATTGAAGAAGACCTCTCCGCGATAGCCGCCCTCCGGCCGGGCGCGGAACTGCAAGGCGAGGGCATCACCCGCATGGGCGACCATGCCGTGTATGCCGAGCCGGGCGCCCGTGCCGACCATTGCCTCATCGACACCACCGAAGGCCCCGTGTATTTAGGCAGGAACAGCCGCGTCATGCCCGGCGCCTATATCAAAGGGCCGTTGGCGCTGTGCGAGGAAAGCTTGATAAAGGTGGGGGCGAAGATTTACGGCGGCTGCACGTTCGGCCCGCACTGCAAGGTGGCGGGCGAGGTGGAGAGCAGCGTGATGATCGGCTACAGCAACAAGGCGCACGACGGATTCCTGGGCGATGCGGTATTGGGCGAATGGTGCAACTTAGGCGCGGGAACCAACTGTTCCAACCTCAAGAACGATTACAGCCCCGTGCGCGTGTGGAGCTACGCCGAGGAGAAGTTTGAAAAGACCGGTCTGCAATTCTGCGGCCTCTTTATGGGCGACCACGCCAAAAGCGCCATAGGCACGCAGTTCAACACCGGTACGGTGGTGGGCGTGGCGGCCAATGTGTTCGCGGCGGGATTTCCCAAGAACTTCATCCCCTCCTTTACGTGGGGCAAGGAAACCTACCGCGTGGAACGCGCCATAGACACCGCCAGGGCCGTGTGGGCGCGCCGAAGCAAGGAATTCACCGAACGCGAGGCCGATATCCTCCGTCACATCTACGGTCAGACCGTGGAGAACCGCACGCGTTCCCAAAGCGAAGATGCATAAGAAAATGAACAAGGAAAACATGATAGACGACTTGATCGAGGAGCTGGCCAACACCATCGAGGCCGAAACCGAGTTCATCCCCCTCATCGGCAAGGAAGAGGGCGAGACCATGCAGAGCAGCGACGTACCCGGCGTGTTGCCCGTATTGCCCGTGCGCAACAACGTGCTCTTTCCCGGAGCCGTGCTTCCCATCACCCTCACCCGCGATAAATCGCTCACCCTCATCAAAAAGCACTACAAGGACAAAACGCCCATAGGCGTCTATACCCAAAAGCGCAAGGAAAACGAAGACCCCAAGCCCGAGGATCTCTTCGAGGTAGGCACGATGGCGCATATCCTCAAGACCCTCAGGATGCCCGACGGAAGCACCACCGTGATCATTCAGGGCACCCGCCGCATCAAGATGGGCAAGGTGGTGGCGCTCGAACCCTATATGCAGGCCGAGGCCTTGCCCTACAACGACCTCGAGCAGAAGAAAGCCAAAGACACCCAACCGCTTCTGGACACCGTGCGCGACGTGTACGCCAAGGTGGTGAAACTGTCCAACCACATTCCCAACGAATCGCTTTTTGCGATTCAGAACATAGAGAACAGCGATATCCTCGTGTATTTCATCGCGGCGGGTCTTGAGATAGATACGGTCGAGAAGCAGGAACTGCTGGAAAAACAGAGCCTGTTCGAGAGGGCGACGGTGCTGATGGTCTACCTCACCCGCAACAAGCAGATGCTGGAGCTCAAACGCAAGATCGAGACCAAGGCCGAGGCCGACATCTCCCAGCAGCAGAAGGAATTCTTTCTCAACCAACAGCTCAAGACCATTCAGGAGGAGCTGGGCGGCAGCGGCGAGCAGGAAATCCAGGAACTGGTGGCGCGGGCCAAAAAGAAGAAGTGGAGCAAGGAAATCCAGGCGCACTTCGACAAGGAAGTGAAGAAGACCCAGCGCATCCACACCATGAGTCCCGACTACTCGGTGCAGCTGAACTATCTCAACACCCTGCTGGATCTGCCTTGGGAGGAATGCAGCACCGACAACTACGATCTCGACAAGGCCCGCAAGGTGCTCGACAAGGATCACTACGGACTGGAAAAGGTAAAGGAGCGTATCCTTTCGTATATGGCCGTGCTGCACTTGCGCGGCGACATGAAAGCGCCCATCCTGTGCCTGGTAGGACCTCCGGGCGTGGGCAAGACCTCGCTCGGCAAGTCCATCGCCAGCGCCCTGGGCCGCTCGTATGTGCGCATGTCGTTGGGCGGTCTGCACGACGAGGCCGAAATCCGCGGACACCGCAAGACCTATATCGGTGCCATGCCGGGCCGCGTGATTCAGGGTATGCAGAAAGCGGGCACGTCCAATCCCGTGTTCATGCTCGACGAAATCGACAAGATTTCGGGCATGACGGCTCACGGCGACCCCTCGGCCGCCCTGCTCGAACTGCTCGACCCCGAACAGAACAAGGCCTTTCACGACAATTTCCTCGAAGTGGACTACGACCTGTCGCGCGTGCTGTTCATCGCCACGGCCAACACCGCCTCGTCCATTCATCCCGCCTTGCTCGACCGTATGGAAATCATCGAAGTGCCGAGCTATGTGATGCAGGAGAAACTGGAAATCGCCAAGCGGCATCTGGTGCCCAAGCAGTTGCAGGAACACGGCCTCAAGCCCAAGGACATGCAGTTTAGCGACGAGATATTGTCGTATGTGATAGAGGAATATACGCGCGAGGCCGGGGTGCGCAGGCTCGAGAAGAACCTGGCGGGCATCGTGCGCGAGAGGGCCAAATGTCTGGTGGGGAACAAGGCGGCCGACAAGAAGAAAGGCGCCAAGCCCGACAAGGATTTCATCCGCGAGGCTTTGGGGACGCCGGTCTTTACCGAACCCGAAATCATGAAAGAAGACAGGGTAGGGGTGGTGACCGGTCTGGCCTGGACAAGCGTGGGCGGCGATGTGCTCTTTATCGAGGCGGCCTTGGCCAAAGGCAAGGGCGAGCTTTCCATGACGGGCAACTTGGGCAAGGTGATGCAGGAATCGGCCACGCTGGCGCATTCGTATATCAAGGCGCACGCCAAGGAATTGGGCATCAGCCGCAGCCTGCTCGATACGCAGCAGGTGTTCATCCATGTGCCCGAGGGCGCCACGCCCAAAGACGGGCCCTCGGCGGGCGTGTCCATCTTCACGGCTCTGGTGTCGGTCTATACCAAACGCAAGGTGCGCCGCACGGTGGCGATGACCGGCGAGATCACCCTGCGCGGACAGGTCACCCCCATAGGCGGGGTGCGCGAGAAACTGCTCGCCGCACGGCGTGCCGGCATCACCGACATCGTCATCTGCAAGCAGAACAAACCGCAGGTGGAGGAAATTCCCGCCCTTTACCGCAAGGGGCTCAGGATCCACTATGCGGAAAAGGTGGAGGACGTGCTCCGATACGCTTTGGTGTAGG
>CAZEOJ010000034.1:0-13271 GCA_964513825.1 uncultured Bacteroidaceae bacterium | reverse complement strand
TCGTAACAAGGTAGCCGTACCGGAAGGTGTGGCTGGAATACCTCCTTTCTGGAGCCTGTTTTTCAGGATTTCAAATCCGAGCTATTGCTGCAACGTCTACGTATAGTCTCGTAGCTCAGTTGGTTAGAGCACTACACTGATAATGTAGGGGTCGGCGGTTCAAATCCGCCCGAGACTACCAGTCCATATGAGTCATGGGGGAGATAGTTTTTGTCTGCACTCACTGTTCGGGGGATTAGCTCAGTTGGCTAGAGCACCTGCTTTGCAAGCAGGGGGTCAACGGTTCGAATCCGTTATTCTCCACAAGAAAACCATAATCAACGCTGTAGAAATTCTCTACGGCGTTTTTTTTTGCAAAATCCTTTTCATATCGAAAAATTTATGTACCTTTGCGCCCACCTAAACGGGTAGGGTTTGTCGACTCGCGGTCGGCAGGCGTTAAAGAAAACATAGCGAAAGCAAAAGAAAGCGTTTTAGATATGTATTTGACAACAGCAAGAAAAAAAGAACTTTTCAAGACCTACGGCGGTTCGGAAAGCAACACCGGCAGTGCCGAAGGGCAGATTGCCTTGTTTACGGAAAGAATCCTTCACCTTTCCGAACACGTAAAGAGAAACAGACACGACCGCTTTACCCAACGTTCGTTGGTGACTTTGGTCGGCAAGCGCCGTCGTATGCTCGACTACCTCAAGGAAGTGGACATCGAACGCTATCGTGCCATTGTTCAGAAGTTAGGTCTTCGTAAATAGACTCGGGCTTGTGGCTCGTATAGAACAAGAGGCAATTATTCTTTACGGTAATTGCCTTTTGTCGTTTCTACTCTATCAGCGACAAAACAGAAAAAACAAACGGCTCCGGCAACTCCCCGACGGGATTCGCTTAAACGGGGCAAGATATTTAAAGTTATGGAATTAGGTGTAAAAAAAACGTTCAACCTGCCCGATGGTAGACAGGTGACAATCGAAACAGGAAAATTGGCCAAGCAAGCCGACGGTTCGGCTTTGATTCGGTGTGGCAACACGGCTATTTTGGCCACCGTGTGCAGCAAGACCGAAGTGGGCGAAAATGTGGATTTCATGCCCCTTACGGTGGATTATCAAGAAAAGTATGCCGCAGTGGGACGCTTTCCCGGTGGTTTCTTCAAGCGCGAAGCCCGTCTCTCGGAATACGAGATTCTGATTTCGCGTCTGATTGACCGCGCCTTGCGTCCTCTTTTCCCCGACAACTATCACGCCGACACCCAAGTGTTGGTATACCTCATTTCGGGCGACCGCAACAATCTGCCCGATGCTTTCGCCGCCCTGGCCGCTTCGACGGCCCTGACCGTTTCGGACATTCCTTTCAACGGACCTATCTCGGAAGTCCGTGTGGCGCGTGTTCACGGCCAGTTCCTCATCAATCCTACCGTTCAGCAGATGCAGGAATCCGATTTGGAACTGATGGTGGGCGCCACGATCAACGACATCTCGATGGTGGAAGGTGAGATGAAGGAAGTGAGCGAGGAAGTGATGATCGAAGCCTTGAAGGTGGCGCACGAAGCCATCAAGGTGCAGTGCCAGGTGCAGATGGATTTGGCCAAGGAAGTGGGCAAACCCAAGCGCGAATATTGCCACGAAGTGAACGACGAGGCTCTCAAAACTCTGGTTCGCGAGAAATGCTATCAGAAATGCTACGACTGCGCACGCGAGTGTGTGGCCGACAAGAAACTCCGCGCCAAGAAGATCGACGAAATCAAGAAGGCCTTTATTGCGGAGAACTTTACCGAAGAGACGCTGGCCGGCAAGGAATTCATGATAGACCGCTATTTCCACGATGTGCACCGCGACGCGGTACGCGATATGATTCTGAAAGAACGTATCCGTCTGGACGGTCGTGGCTTGGAGGATGTGCGTCCTATCTGGTGCGAGGTGGACGTTCTGCCCGGCCCCCACGGTTCGGCTATCTTTACCCGTGGAGAAACCCAGTCGTTGAGCACCTGTACGCTGGGCTCGAAGTTGGATGAGCAGACGATTGACGGCGCGGTGGTGGAAGGCAAGAACAACTTCCTGCTGCACTACAATTTCCCGCCTTTCGCTACGGGCGAAGTGAAGCCGGTACGCGGAACGGGCCGTCGCGAAATCGGTCACGGCAATCTGGCCATGCGTGCCTTGAAGCAAGTGTTGCCCACGGGTGAGGCGAATCCCTACACCATCCGCGTGGTTTCCGATATTCTGGAATCGAACGGCTCCTCGTCTATGGCTACCGTCTGCGCGGGCTGTCTGTCGTTGATGGATGCGGGTGTAAAAATCACCAAGCCTGTGAGCGGTATCGCTATGGGCTTGATTACCGACCCCAAGACGGGCAACTACGCCGTCCTCTCCGATATTCTGGGCGACGAAGACCACTTGGGCGATATGGACTTCAAGGTATGCGGAACGCCCGACGGCATCACCGCCTGCCAGATGGACATCAAGATTGACGGTCTGTCTTACGAAATTCTCGGCAAGGCGTTGGCGCAGGCGCACCGCGGCCGTGCGCATATCCTCGGCAAGATGCTGGAGGTGCTGCCGCAACCGCGTGCCGACTACAAGCCTCACGCTCCCCGCATCGTACAGATCCGCATTCCGCGCGAATTCATCGGAGCGGTTATCGGCACGGGTGGCAAGGTCATTCAGGAAATGCAGCGCGAAACCGGTTGCGACATCTCGATCGAAGAGGTGGGCGAATTCGGCATCGTGGACATTGCCGGCAACAACAAGGAAAGCATGGACAAGGCTTTGTCGCGCATCCGTGCGCTGACCACCGTTCCCGAAGTGGGCGAGGTCTACGAAGGTGTGGTGAAGTCGCTGCAACCTTTCGGTGCGTTTGTGGAAATCCTGCCCGGCAAGGACGGTCTGCTGCATATCTCGGAAATCAGCTGGAACCGTGTGGATAAGGTGGAGGATGTGTTGAGAGAGGGTGACAGGATTACGGTGAAGCTGATTGAGGTGGATTCCCGCACAGGCAAACTCCGTCTGAGCCGCCGCGTGCTGGAGCCCAAACCCGAGGGGTATGTGGAACAACACCGTGAACCGCGCGGCGAACGTCGCGGCTTCGAGCATCGTGACGACCGCAGGGGCGACCGTTACGGAGATCACCGCGGTGACCGCTACGACAGAGGCGACCGCATCGAACGTCCTTACACCAAGTTGAGTGCGCCGCAGTTGCGCAATCACAGCGGGGACAACAATACCGAGGGCAACCCGACACCGGGGAATGTGCCTTTGGATATTCCCGACGATATGATGTAAAAAAAAAGGGCGATGTTAAAAACATCGCCCTTTTTTATTTGCGGAAAACTATTCCCGGGCGAGGAAATCCCGCCAGATGCGGGCGTGGTCGAACGCCATCTGCGGCAGGTTGTCGACAGGATACCAGGCGGCCTGTGCCGCGTCGTCGCCCCCTTGAACGGCGGGGAGGGTATCGCATTCGATAAGCGCGTGATAGACCATCGTCACGATATGTCCGCGCGGGTCGCGGTCGGGCTCGCTGTAAGGACGGAAAAAACGGGGTTCCGCACCGAAGTCTTTCAGGCGGATGCCGGTTTCCTCGCGCAGTTCGCGCCCCGCCGCCCATTCCAAGGTTTCGTCTTCTCCCAAAAAGCCGCCGGGAAAGGCCAGACAGCCTTTGCAGGGCTCGTTGAGGCGCCTTATAAGCAACAGATGCTGACTGCGGTCGGGCAACTGCGCCAAAAGGATGAAATCGACCGTGAGGGCGGGGCGCGGATAGGCGTAACTATAGACGGGCCCGTCGTAGCCCTCCACCACCAGCACCATTTCGCCCTTGGCCTCGTTCTTCCCGTAGAAATCGGCCAGTTCCCGCAAGGTGCCGCGTTTGCTCTCCGCATAGATTTTGGAAATCTCGCGGCACAGGCACGCGCGGCGTTCCTCTCCCAACGTCTCGCACAACTGTTGCAGGGTTTTGGCGATGCGGTGCGGCGATTCGTAGAGGATAAACGTCCTTTCCTGAAATTTGAGCTGTTCCAGGCGTGCGTTCCGTCCTTTCTGATGCGGCAGGAAACCCTCGAAGGCAAAGCGCTCGCAGGCGAATCCCGACTGCACCAGCGCCGGCACGAAGGCCGTGGCGCCCGGCAGACACTCCACCTCGATATTTTCCTGCACGCAGGCGCGCACCAGCAGAAAACCCGGGTCGGAGATGCCGGGCGTGCCCGCATCGGTAATCACGGCCAGCGTCATTCCGCCTTTGAGTTGGTGGATGATGCTGTCGCAGACCTGGTGTTCGTTGAACTGGTGATAGGCTTTGCAAGGCGTGGCGATGCCGTAGTGTTGCAGGAGTTTTCCGCTGGTGCGGGTATCTTCGGCAAGAATCAGATCGGCTTCTTTGAGCACCGTCAGCGCGCGGAGCGTGATATCGTCGAGATTTCCCACGGGCGTGGGAACCAAATAGAGTTTCGCCATAGGAAAACAATTTGCTGCAAAAGTAACGAAAACGCGCTTTTAATTTAAAATTGACTATTTTTGTAGAATGAATAAATATCGTTTTTACATAGCGTTTGCCGCTGTGCTTTTTCTCGCTTCGGCGGGGGCGGCGGGAAGTAGTCTGTATGCGCAGCAGGCCAGACAGGTGGCGCGTTTTACCGACGACAGCGAATTGCGGCAGGAGGTGAGTCTCCGCGGAGGTGTGTCCCTGCCGTTGAAAGGTATCAAGAGTGTGCCCGCAGGCGAGGAGGGCGGCCTTTCGAAAGGCGCCAAGACCGGCGGCATGGTGGGGCTTTCCTATCATTTTTATCCTATCCCCCAGCTTTTTATAGGCGCCCATGTGGACGGTCATCTGCTGTGCTACGATTTCGGCAGTCTGGCTTCGGGCGGGGCGCAGCACTATTCGCATTCGGGCTGGAACGCCTTGGGCGTGGCGGCGGTGGTGGGCGGTCGGTTGCCTTTGGGCCTCTACGGCCTTTATTTTACGGCGAATATCGGAGTGGGCTACGGCCTTATGTTCTCGCCTTTCATGAATGCGGTCAACAAAGTGCCCGCGCCTACCGAAAAGCGTCCCAACCGTATGGTGCGGCAGGTGACGCCGCTTCTGTCGAGTACGACGGTCGGCAATTTCTATCTGACGGGAGGCCTGGGCATCGAGTATCGTTTCAAGCAACGCTGGATCGCCAAGTTCATGGTGGATTACAGTTATATGCCCTCGAATGCGGGCTGGGGTTCCGACCAGTTCACCACCGCCTCGCAGAAGGGCGACGACCTCCTTCTGAAATTGTCGGTATTCGCTATCGGAGTGGGTATAAATTACGCCTTTTAAGATGCATAGGTTCATTCTGAGAGTTTTTTTCCCCTTTGTTCTGCTGCTTGCGTTCTGCGCCGGACTTCGGGCGCAGGGAGCCTATGGTCTCAAACGGGCGGAATTCGATGTGCATGTGGGGCCGTCCTTTCCTATCGGCTCGTTCGGGAAAACGGCTTTCTCGGGCTACTCGCCGGAATCGGGCGAGGGCAATCTTCCTTATCACGGTGCGAAGATAGGCGTGGACTACGGTCTGTCTTTCAGCTACTACATCAGTCCGAACTGGGGTGTGATGCTGTTGTTCAACGGGCATTCCAACAAGATGAAGGTGGATGAGTCCATCAGCCTTTATAATAATAAAAATTTGGTATGGCAGACCGAAAAGGTGGACAAGTGGACGGAATTCATGGCGATGGCGGGCGCCACGTACAGGGCTTCCATCACCGACTGGCTGGTGTTCTCGTTGCGGGCGCATATCGGCTACGCGCATCTGATTTCGCCTTTTTACAGAGCCGTGGCGCAACGTCAGAATCAAGATTATACGTTCAAGATAAATTCGGCGGCCGGCCACAGTTTCGGTTATGGCGCGGGGGCGGCCTTCAAGTTCATCATCGCGCCGGGCTTTCACCTGGACGTGCGTTGCGACTATCTGGGCACGACGCCTTTCCGCTTCAAGAATGTGGGTTGGGACTGTTCCTATGTCAACCGGCTCACAGGAAAGACGGAAGAGGCAGGGGCGGGCTCGACAAAAATCAAGGAGAGTTTTCAGGTCATCAACCTGAACTTCGGTTTCACGGCTGCTTTTTAGCGGAACAAAGAAGAAATGAAGACGCAGGAGTTGTATGATAAGGTGCTGGATTGGTTCAGGAAGAACCGTCCCCTCGCACAGAGCGAATTGCAATTCGGCAACGCTTACGAGCTTTTGGTGGCGGTGATTCTTTCGGCCCAATGCACCGACAAGAGGGTGAACATGACCACGCCCGCTTTGTTCGCGCGTTTTCCCGATCCTTTGAGCATGAGCCGTTCGGACGAGGCCGAGATTTATTCCTATATCAAGTCTATTTCCTATCCCAACAACAAGGCGGCGCATCTTTTGGGCATGGCCAAGATGTTGGTGTCGGATTTCGGCGGCAAGGTGCCGAGCGAGGTGGAGGATTTGATGAAGTTGCCCGGAGTGGGGCGGAAGACGGCCAACGTGGTGGCCTCTGTGTTCTACAACCAGCCGAAAATGGCCGTCGATACGCATGTGTTCCGCGTGTCGGAACGTATCGGTCTGACGCGTCATGCCAAGACACCTTTGGAAACCGAGAAGCAGTTGATGCGGTATATTCCCGTGGAGGATGTGGCGCAGGCGCACCATTGGCTGATTCTGCACGGGCGTTATGTCTGTGTGGCGCGCAAGCCTAAATGTGAGGAATGCGGGTTGACGGCCTGGTGCCGGTACTACGCCTCCACGCAAAAGACGAAGAAATGAAGTATTATATCATAGCCGGCGAAGCTTCGGGCGACCTCCACGCCTCCAACCTCATGAAAAGTCTGCGCGAGAAAGACCCGCAGGCCGAATTCCGGGGTTTCGGCGGCGATCTGATGCGTGCGCAAGGGGCGTATCTGCTGCGGCACTACCGCGATCTGGCCTATATGGGCTTTGCGGAGGTGGCGGCGCATCTGGGCACCATTCTGCGCAATATCCGTCTTTGCAAGAAAGATTTGCTGGCGTACAGGCCGGATGTGTTGATACTGGTCGATTATCCCGGTTTCAATATGCGCATCGCGCCTTTCGCGCACCGTCACGGCATCCGCACCGTCTACTACATCGCCCCGCAAGTGTGGGCATGGCGCACGGGGCGTATCAAGAAACTCAAAAAATATACCGACAGAATCTTCACGCTCCTGCCTTTCGAGCGCAGGTTCTACGAAGCCTATCAGGCCGAGGCCTTTTTCGAGGGCAATCCCTTGGTCGACTCCATCCGCGCCTACACGCCCGACGAGGCTTTTGTGTCCCGATACAGGAATTCCGACGACACGCGGCCTTTGGTGGTGATGCTGCCGGGAAGCCGCAAGCAGGAAATCAAGCGCATCTTCCCGCTGATGTTGAAGGTGGCGGGCAGATTGAAGAACTACCGCTATGTGGTGGCGGGCACGCCGCATCTGCCCGAAGAACTCTACCGTTCCTATCTCAAAGACTATCCGCAGGTGGAACTTGTGTTCGGCCACACCTACGATTTGTTTTCGGTGGCGCACGCGGGTATGATAAAGTCGGGCACCTCCACGCTCGAGGCGGCCATGTTCTCGCTGCCGCAGGTGGTGTGCTACAGCGTCAATCCTATTTCCTACCGCATCGGCAGGATGGTGGTGAACAAGGACGTGCGCTTTATCTCGTTGGTGAACCTGATTATGGACCGCGAGGTGGTACGCGAGCTGTTGCAGAAGGATTTTAACGAAAAGGAACTCGAAAGCGAGTTGATAAAGATATGTGAAGACGAAAATCACAGAAAGTTATTAACAGGTGAATATGCTGAATTGAAAGCTATTATGGGCGAAGGAGGCACTTCTTCGCGCGTGGCGGCTTCGATAATTTCTCAAATCAACGATATAAAGGAAAGATGAAAAGATATTTTTTGATTACGGTGCTTTTGACGGCCTGCCTTTTCAAAGGGTATGCCACCGATGTCTCGGTGCGGATTTTTTCGGCCGAGCCCTCGTCCAAGATGCGTTTTACCGCAGAATTGGGGAGCTATACGGTATTGGACGGCGACCGCAACCGCTTGCTCGAACTCGCCACGGGCGAGGATATGGTGTTGAGCGTGAAGGACGGCAAAATCGCGGTGTTCCGTGCGGACAGCCTTTTTACGGAAACGTTCAACCTGATAGTGGAGGGCACGGGATTGAAAGCCATTTTCGGATTGCAGAACATCGCCAAGAACAATACCGTCAAGAGTTATTACGACGACCATTTGGACGTGAGCGTGGAAAAGACCTCGCTTTTCCTCATCAATCACGTCGACTTGGAAAACTATGTGGCGGGCGTGGTGCAGTCGGAAGTGCGCGGCATCAGCGACCGTACCGACTTCTACAAGGTGCAGGCGATTATCTCGCGCACCTATGCCATATGCAACCTGCACCGGCACAGCGAGGAGGGTTTTGACCTCTGCGACGGGGTGCACTGCCAGGCCTACCAGAGCCGCAACAACACGCCGCTTATCCTCACCGCCACCGTGCAGACGGCGGGCGAGGTGATCGTCGATGCGCGCGATGTGCTTATCATGGCTTCCTTCTATTCGAATTCGGGCGGACAGACGGCCAATTCGGAAGACGTGTGGAACGCGCCTGTAAGTTATCTGCGTTCGGTGCCCGACACGTTTTCGTTGAGCGGCAAGAACGCCTATTGGGAAAAGGAGATGCCCCGCTCGGAATGGCTGAGTTTTCTGCACAAGACCTATCGGTACGACATACAGAATCCCGTGATGAGGGATAGCGCGCTCACGTTCTCGCAACCCGAGCGCAAGGCTTTCTTTCCGGGCGGGATACCTCTTAAAAATATCCGGCGCGATTTGAAACTTCGCTCCACTTTCTTTTCCGTTCACGAACGCGGGGGAACCGTGACGTTGAAAGGACGCGGCTATGGCCACGGCGTAGGTCTGAGCCAGGAAGGTGTGGTGCGGATGATGGATTTGGGCTACTCGGTGCAGGAGGCCATTGAGCACTACTACACGGGAGTGTCGATTAAGAATCTGAGCGAATTGCCGGCCGGAAGCGTGGGCGATTGAGCGGGTCCCCTCTCCGCACGGGCGCGGGATTTTCGCTTTATGGTTTTGTTTTGAGTTACGTCGCGGGCTTGCTTTGCTACAAAGCAAGCCCGCGACTCTTTTTAGGGGCGGCAGGCGCCGCCGTGCTGTTTTTGCCGGTGCTGTGGCTTGTATCGGAACTGCGGTCGGTTCCCGCTTCCGAGAAGCGTTTGCGGCGCCTGCCGCTCAAAGGGCTCGCCCTATGTCTGTGCATGTTTGTGCTGGCGGCCTTGCGCATGGAGGTGGAGAATCCTGCCCACAACCCGCGCCACTATGTCAACATGGGGCGGGAGGGCGTGTACCGTATGCGTGTGACCGAACCCTTGCAGGCGCGGGCGCGCACCTTTCGGGGCGAGGCCGAGGTGGAGGCGCTTTGGCGCGATTCGCTTTGGGTGGCCTGCGAAGGCAAGGTGCAGGTATATTTTCCCAAGGCCGACAGCGCCCGTCTTCCCGCCTGCGGCGACAGGCTCTATGTGCGGGGCAAGTTGAAGCCCGTGCAGGGATTTACGGGCGAGGACGGCAAATGGTTCGACTATGCGGGTTTTCTTGCCGGACGGGGCGTGTACGGGCAGTGTTTCCTGCGGAGCGGGGAGTGGCGGGCGGAGCCTTGGCAGTGTGCGGGCGTATGGGACTTTATACGCAAGAAGACCGCGGACCTGCGGGCGCGGCTGTGCGGCTTTTTCGAGGCGGCGGGCATGGGCAAGGCCGAGACCGAGGTGGCCAAAGCCCTGGTGTTGGGCGTCAAGGTGCAGGACGGCATCCAGGAGGCCTACCGCAATACGGGCATCGTGCACGTGCTGGCCGTATCGGGTATGCACCTGAGCATGTTCGCGGTCATGGCCTCGGGGCTCTTTACCTTTTTCGGACGCAGACGCTGGCAGGTGTGGGTCAAGTTTATCCTCGTCAATCTCTTGGTGTGGGGCTACGCCCTGCTGACGGGCATGTCGCCCTCGGTGTCGCGGGCGGCCTGCATGTTCTCGTGGGTGGGTCTGGGCAACGCGCTGGGGCGCAAGGTGCCCACCGAACGCTCGCTGGCGGTTTCGGCCTGGGTGTTGTTGGTGTGCAATCCTTTTCTGTTGCAGGAGACCGGTTTTGTGTTGTCCTATGCGGCGGTGGCGGGCCTGGTCTTTCTCACTCCGCTGTTCATGCGCCTGTGGAAGCCCGCCAACCGTTTTCTGGCGTGGGTGTGGGGCATGGCCGTGTCCTCGTGTGCGGCGCAGGCGGCCACGCTCCCCGTCATCCTGCATGTGTTCGGCACTTTCCCCACCTATTTCCTGTTGGCCAATCTGTTGGTGACGCCGGTGGTGAGCGTGGCCTTGCCGTGGGGATTGGCAACGGCAGGCGTGGCGTGTTTCTGGCAGGGCGGCGCGCACATCCTTGTGTACGGACTCGATTTCCTGCTCACGGTGATGAACCGAATGGCCCTCTGTATAGGCTCCTGGCGCGCCGCCCTGCTGCATATCCCTATCTCGTGGGTGTCGGCGGTATGCCTGAGCCTTGTGGCGGTGGCCGCCTGCCGGGGCCTGCGCCGCCATACAAAAACAGCCATAGAGGTAAGTCTATGGCTGTTGGTGCTGGTATTTTGGATAGGGTGACGGATTCTCCGTCTAATCGGTCGCGCCGTCTTTACTCTCCCTCCACGATACGGAACAAAGCGTCCAGGTTGGGGGTAAGGATGATTTCGGTACGGCGGTTCTTGGCGCGGTTCTCGGCATTGTCGTTGGGCACGAGCGGCGAATATTCGCTGCGGCCCGCCGCCGAGATGTTGGCGGGATTCACCTCCTGGTTCTCCAACAGAAGACGCACGATAGAGGTGGCGCGTTTGGTGCTCAGATCCCAGTTGTCCTTCACATCCCCCTTGCCCCGCAAAGGCACATTGTCGGTATGTCCCTCCACCATCAACTGGATTTCGGGATTATGCGCCATCACATTCGCTATCTCGTAAATGGCCTCACGTCCCTGCGGATTTACCGTCCAACTGCCCGACGAGAAAAGAAGTTTCTCATCCATAGACACATATACCTTGCCGTTCTTGGTCTGTACGGTTAATCCCTTGTCCTGGAAGCCCAATAACGCCTGGCTGATTTTCTCCTTCAACTCGCGCATCTGATTGTTCTGGGCATCCAAGATACCTTGCAGACGCGCCAAGGTTTCGGCCTGCTCCTTCAAAAGCCTCTCCTTGTCGGCCAGTTCGGCTTCGCGGTCGGCCAGTTCCGATTCTTTCAGGCTCAGTTCCTGCGCCAGCGCGTCTTTGCCCGATACGGTGCTCTTGTATTGCTTGTTCATCTTGGCGTAGTCGCTCTGCAATTCGGCCAGGTCGGCGGCGGTGAGCAGATAGTTGCGGCGCAAGGTGTCGAGCTGCGTGTAGGCCTTGTCCAGCTCGCCTTGCAGACGTTTGCCCGCGGCGGTGCATTCGTTGAGGTTGGCGTTGCAGTCCTGATTGCTCTTTTCCAATTCGCGGTTCGTGGCCTCGCATTGGGTCTGCTTGTCCAGGAGTTCGTTGTATTTCTTGGAAGATACACAGCCGTAGTTGGCCGCGAACAGGCAGACGGTGGCAAGGAGGAGACCGGTGCGGATAAGTTTGTTCATGAGCTATGCGGTTTTGATGTTAAAATTCGAGTTCTATGCCCGTGGGGCAGTGGTCGGAGTGCATGGCGTCGGGCAGGATGAAGGCGTCTTTGAGGTGGGGGCGGAGGTTGTCGGTCAGCATCAGGTAGTCGATGCGCCACCCCAAGTTCTTGCCCCGCGCGCCGGCGCGGAAACTCCACCACGTGTATTGGTCCTTGAGCCCGGGATGAAGGCTGCGGAAAGCGTCGGTATAGCCTTTCTCCAAAAAGCGGCTCATCCAGTCGCGTTCCTCGGGCAAGAATCCCGAACTGTGGGCGTTGCGTATAGGGTCGTGAATGTCAATCGCCTCGTGGCAGATGTTGTAGTCGCCCGCCAACACAAGAAAAGGCCTCTCGCGCCGCAATTCCTCCACATAGGCGGCGAAATCGTCGAGCCACTGCATCTTGAAGGCCTGCCGTTCCTCGCCCGATGTGCCGGAGGGGTGATAGACGCTCACCACGCTCAAATCGCCGAAATCGGTGCGCAGAAAGCGGCCTTCGTTGTCGTAGGCGGCCATGCCCATTCCTTTCACCACCTTGTCGGGGGTGGTCTTCGCCAGCACCGCCACGCCGCTGTAACCCTTTTTCTGCGCGGGAAAACAATAGGTCTGATAGCCGGCCGCGGATATCTCCAACATGGGAATCTGCTCGGGCAACGCCTTGATTTCTTGCAGGCACACCACATCGGCTCCGCTCTGCGCCAGCCAGTCCACAAAACCTTTCCCCGCCGCCGCACGGATACCGTTTACATTATATGTGATGATTCTTGTCTTCACGCTTTCCTTCCTTTCATTGCTCAAAGATACAACCTAAAATCAAATTGAACGGAATCGAGCCTGTAACTCCTCTATTTTCGAGAGCAGTTGCTCAAATGTAAAATGTTCACCATATATCATAGACTCCTGCATGGCCTTATAGTCATCTTGCCATACATTCAACACCTTTTCAGGAGGTAACAGGACGATACGTTTACGTATGTCCGGCGTATAGTCTACATCCTTGATGGAAGTGAACAGCTCTCTGTGGTGGTGGATGTTGTTCCATAACACATCATCGCTGATGGCTTTTTTTGCAAAAGGTTCATCCATCATTTTCATCAAATCGTAAAGATGGCGTGATTTGCGGTTGGCATGGAGGCAATCGTTGGTGGTAAACAGTTCATGAAGCAGGAATGCTTTTTCCAAAAAGGTCTTTTCCGGCACGGCAGAGATGATGTCCACATCCGCAACGGTAGTGTCTATCGTAGAATTTTTACTCACCAAAGATTTTACTTTGGCCTTGGTAGTGGGTTCGAACAACGACCTTGCGCCAATTTCCAACAATACCTCGGATTGCAGATAATCGGGATCGGTATTACCAAAGACAGATTCGTACGCTATATGCACCTTACGTGGCTCTGGATAGGTTGCATCCCCTTCGCCGTCCGGATCGGGCGTTATTGTGCAATGGTTGGCGAGACCTTTTTCCTGGATGATTCTTTGCAAATCTATGGTAAAGACCTCCTTGACAAACAGCGATGATGCCTTACGCAGTTTCTTCAGTTGCTTCTTGGTCAGGTCACCTTCTAAACCGAAAACACTTCGGTCGATGGCAAGGTCAATGTCCTCCGAGAATC
>CAZEOJ010000033.1:4031-13680 GCA_964513825.1 uncultured Bacteroidaceae bacterium | reverse complement strand
TTGGGTTTCCAACAAATAGTTCATCATGCGAAAATTTATATAAATGCAAAGGTAACCCTTTTTTTTGTGTCCTGCAATTTTTCTATTAATATAAATGAGGCCGAAGATTTTATTTTCTGACACCTACTTTTTTCGCAACAACGAAAGATAATACAGCGATTTCATACCCATACTGTCGATTTTGGGCTGATGGATACACGGTTCATCTATCGGAAATCCCTTTTCCTTAATCAGTTTTCCCGCCACATCCATTGCGTTTCTCTCGGGTGCAAAAAGGCCCGTTCTTTCCAATTTTCTTTTCAGCATGTATCGTTGTTCATCCGAAAAGAACTTCCGTAAAATCCGAAGGTGCAACGGCCGTGAAATCTCACTTTTTTCTTTATGATAATCTACACCGAACGGCTCAAAGAAAAGTTTAAAAAGCGCCTCTTCGTACAAGGCAGACCCTTTTCTTGCACGGCAGGGAATCCGACACCAATAGCGTACAAACACATCGTCCCACAAGGGCAAATACCAATCGTAGCCCTCGTATTCGTAGGCCCGTACCGAATTGACAATGAGATTCGACTGCCTGTTACGGAATCCCCATGCGAAAAAAGCCTCGAGAAGCGGCTCCTCTTCATCCTCCACTTCTCCCATCGTAGAGGAAAGGGCGTCCCCTACAAGACTCTTGCATGTTTTTGTCAAGAAATTTACGTTGAAATATTTATCAAACAATTTTTTTACAATATTCCGTTTGCTGAGCCCGGACGGGAAATGACTTCCCCCGAGAAAATCGCCGGAATGCCCAGGAATAATCACGGCATTCTCCGGCAACAAGGATTTTCCCTTTAATTCCCTTATCGCCAATATGTCCTGCATATGCGCGATCGCTTTCAAATTGCTCCCATAACAAAGATATCCCTCAAAGTCCGGACTCTCGATAAAATGCGCCCACTTCTCCTGCGTATATTCCACAAACAGCCATTCAAAACCGAGTTTACGCGCCACCTTGCGCGACACTTCCACTTCCGGACTCGACTTGATTCCATAGGTGTAGCATATCACGCGGGGAAATCCATATCTTTTGCACAAACAAGCCAACAAACGGGAATCGTACCCGCCACTCAGCGGTATAACCAAAGGCCTGTCCCCCGCCACCTGCCGCATATGTTCCGCCACCTGCCGCGCCACCGCGTCCAACTTCGCTAAATCCGCTTTCTCCGATTCCTGCTCGCAGAGAGGTTTCCTATATGTTTTTTCAACTATTTCCTCCCCGTCCATAAGCACATAGGAAAAAGCCGGAACGATACGGCAATCCTGCAGCAATGTTCTGTCTTCTCCCACATAACCGGCCGATACATATTCACAGAGAGAAAGTTCCGAGAACGTTTTCTCTCTTATCGTTTCCCATACCACTTCCTCCGAATCGGTTACGGCGTACCCATCGGCAGTCTTGCAATATAACAGGGGATAACTTTTCAGTTTGTCGGCAATGAGAAGACGCTTTCCATCCCGTTCCAAAACCATGCAGAAACTCCCGTTCAAGCGATACAGACATTCCTCCAGACGATTCTCCTGCCAAGCCTCCGCCACCCTCCGGATAAGCATCTCAGCCTGCAACAACTCCGTATCAACAAAGGCGAAACCTTTCACATATCCATACGGCGACCGCTGCCAGGCGTGAACCCTGTTGTTCTTCAAAAGCACCTCTACCATATTCTCATCCCCCAAAAGAACATCATCAATAAAATCCCGCCTGCAATTCCCAATCTTTCACGCCAACGCATCCGCATCTGCAACACGCGGACAATAAAAATGCCTTCGACCAACCAAAGCAAGAACCCCGTGGCACTATAAAGAATCAGAACCTGCGCGAAAGACAAGCGAAAATATCCGCCACAGAAGATAACCAGCATTCGGCTCAGGAACATAACCAGATTCAGGTTCATTTCGGTTCTCTGCTTGTCCTTTGCATCAAAAATCCAGGCCAACGGAGAAAGACAAAGCACGGAAACGAACCAAGGGGAAAGATATATCGAATAGAGTCCCACCCGTTCCCAATCAGCACCCAGCAAGAACGAAAACAAGTATTCCCCTCCCACAAAAAGGACAACAAGCATTCCTATGCCGATGATGGCCGTGAAGGTGAAGAATTGTCTTGCAAGACAGTTGGTTTTCTCCACAGTCCATACGGAAGCCTTTTTGTAAAAGACCTGACCGAGAGCGCTGCCTATAAAACTTACCGGCAAATAGAGAAGCGACAACGCCATAGAAAAATATCCGATTTCCTCCTTGGCATAAAAAACGGCGAAAAGAAGAACCGGCAGGTTGGTGGAAAGCACATTCAAAAGATTTCCCGGCATAAGGTAGCACGGAAAATTCTTGTAGCGAACCGCCAGTTCCCCGATGCGTTTCCAGGAGAAACAACGCCGCAACGAACCCAAGGTTCTGATTTCGGAGACGTAGGCCACGCAACCGCCCGCCCAGCCTGCCACGGCGCCGGTTATCAACCCGGTACCCATGTGCACCATGCCCAGGCCTGTCCTGACACAAGCCTGTACCACACTTCTCAGGATATTGGAAACCGTAATCGTCCTGTACTTTTCGAGGCGAAGCGCATGATTGCTCAGAATCTGGAACATCGCCATAAAAAGCAACATCAACGGAAGTCCGTATCTGCAGGGGAAGTTTGCAACCGCCGCTATCTTCAAGCCTGTTCCCGCAACAAGAACCGCCAGCGTAAGCAAACTCACGCCCACCGCAATCAGGGCAGAGAGCGCCATCAGGTTGAGGGCATCCACTTCCCGTTTGGGACGCACGATGGCGTAATCATAACGGCCGCAGGTAAAAACCGCCAGGATGCCCACGCAGTTGATGAAAATGCCGAAATCTCCATAGTTCTGCGGCGTGTAGAGCCGGGCCAGCACCAACGACATCAGCAGCGGTATCAACTGAGACACCACGCTGCCCACGCTCAAGGTGGCCACACTTTGCACGATTTCGGACTTGCCGAACTCCTTCAGCAATTTCAACTTAGCAATGCATATATTTCTCCACCAGCTCCAGCATCTTGGTGGGGCTCTTGGCTACCTGTTCGCGCAATTTCTTGTCGTTGTAAGCCTTGAGGCTGTTGATGATGCCGTCGATCAAACCCTTGCTGAACACACCGTATTTTTCGTACACGGCACGCTGTTGTTTGAGGCATTCCGCCGAATCCTCGCAGCAGACAGGCAGCTGACGGTATTTCTTGGCCTTTTCCTGATTTTCGGCATGGAAGATATTTACATCCACATAGTTGTCTTTCGCAAACTTGAGGTTGTTCTTCATTTCGAAACCATGACGGGCGGCCACGCAAAGACCGGCAATCAACAGATATACGTTGGCCGAACCGTCCGGAGCGCGGAACTCGGCGGTCTGTTTGTTCTGATAGTTCGGCTTCATTTTCCTTTCGAGAGGATTGGCGTTCACGGCCATGTTCTTCTCGGTTTCCCAGCCCAGCGGCACGCGCACCAGCGCGGAACGGTTGCGGTCGCCCCAGCAGATGTTGGTAGGCGCTTCCTGATGAGGCACCAGACGGAAATACGACATGGGGTTGGTGTTGCCGAAAGCCGTCAGCGAAGCGGCGCAGTCCAGATAGCCGGCAATGGCTTTCTTGGCCGTGTCCGAAAGTTTGCGGTCGGCGTCGAGCATCTGATTCTTGCCGTTCTTCATGATGGCGGTGTGGATGTGCATACCGCTGCCGGCCTTGCCCACGGTGATTTTGGGCGAGAAGGTCACCAAAAGACCCTGTTCGTAGGCCATAGTGCGCAGAATCCACTTGCCGATGATGAGCTGGTCGGCGGCTTCTTCCATAGGGCAAGGCAGGAACTCGATTTCGTTCTGTTCGTAGTTCTTGCCGTCCATGCTGAAGTTGCCCACCTCGGAGTGACCGTATTTGATACGGCAACCGCAGGCGGCCATCGCCATCATCGCTTCCTTGCGGAAATTCTCGAATTTGGTGTAGGGAGAGGATTCGTGATAGCCGCGTTGGTCGTCGGCCTTGAAAAGTTCGTCTTCGGGGCCGATCACATAGTATTCCAACTCGCCCATGCAGTAGAAGTCAAAACCGGTCTTCTCGCGCATCACCTCGGCGGCGCGGTGCATCACATAGGCGGGATCGCTTTCAAAGGGATTGCCGTCCTTGTCGTAGTAGGAGCAGAGCAAATCCAAGGTGGGACGCTCGGCAAAGGGGTTCATATAGGCGGTGCGGTAGCGCGGAATCACATAGAGGTCGCTCGCGCCGGCATCCAGATTCTTGAACAGGCTCGAACCGTCCACACGCTCTCCGCAACGCAGTATGGTCTCGATATAATCCAGATCGTTCACCACGAAGTTGAGGGTTTTGAGACGTCCGTCTCCCGCCACATAGCGGAAGTTGACCATTTCAATCTTGTTTTCCTCGATAAAACGCAGGATGTCGTAGCGGGTGAATTCCGCGGCAGGCTTCTGCAAGAACTGCACCAAGGGGTGCGGATTCATAGAAATACTCATGATTATTTGTTTTTCTTTATTTTATGCGTAATTTATTTTGCGCGTTCAGAAATCAAAGATACAAAGAAAATCATTACCTTTGCATCGGATTTCCCTTTGGGTAAATAATTGGAACGTATGAGAAAGAACCGTTTTATTGTAACTGCCGGTATACTTGTATTGAGTATTCTTTGCATGGGCATCTTCGCTTCCTGCGCCTCGCAGGGAAAGGCGACGATGGCGGCCCGCACCCCCGATTTCTGCAACACCACCTCCGGAGTTTCGGTGGCCCCTGTCTCCAAAAAGCCGCATCCCGCACCGGCGCCCGACACGCCCATCGGCGGCAATTTCAGCGAGAAACGCCGCTAATTCCGGTCGTCGCTCCGTCGCTCTATCATCAACTTGTTCAGATAGAACACATTCTGACGGCTTTTCCCTTTGCGTCGGGGGTTGAGTATCTGTTGGTACCCGTAGGAAAGCATACATCCCGGATACCAAGGCAGAAGCCCCTCGTTCCATGTGCGTTGCACACGGTCGTTCGGCACCGACGGTGTCAGACGGAACGAATGTAAGGGTGTGAAGCCGTTTTCCTTATCTATGCTCCGATAAAATACCGTCCCCTCCGACAGATAGGCGTAGAGGATTTTTCCCGCCGCGGTATCCTGCACAAAGGCCGTGATGCGTTCTCTGTCGCTCTCCCTGCGTACATGCTGGATGTCGAACACCGTGGAGGCCACCTCCCCGCCCGCCGAATCCACCGCCGTATAAAAGGCGTTCTTGTATTGATAGCCGTCGAAAGACGTCCGGGTGTAGGGCATCATGCGCCCGTAGAAATCATACGAGACATCGGTCGTGGTGGTGATGAGCCGGTCGTAGGTCTCGCCCAACAGATGAAAGGCGCCGTCCTGCGCCCCAAAATAGAGTTCGCACAGATAGTCGGGCAGGATGAAGCGTCCGTTGGCCCGCTGCCGCACCGAAGTCAGCTTATAGCTTTCCTCCACACTCATCAAGCTATCCAATCCCTGAAAATCAAAATAGTAATGGAGATTAAAAGCCGTCTGCCGACCGTGTTCGTAACGGCTGGTAAAAAGTCCCGCCGTCTCGGTGCCCCGGTCGTAGTTGGAGGTGTGCTGCCGCGAACTTTCGGTGTTCCATGTGCCGCCCACAAAAAACGTATCCTCTCCTGCGGCGAGGATACGGCCGTCGGTAAGACGCAGATCCGTACGCGGACACAAGATGTCAAGAGGGTTCATCTGCGACGAAAGCATATCGCCGACCACCAGACGCAGGCTCTGTTCCTTGATTTCCTTGTCGCGGAACAGGAAATAGGTTCTCTGCGAAGCGAAATCCCATTGCACGTCGCAAAGCTCGTGGTCTTTGGCTGATGTCACCGTGACCGAACGCAACGAATCGGACGTGCCGTCCCAGGCATACCGGACATAGGCATCGCGGGTGCGCACCAAGAAGAACACCTGCCCTCCGTGCACGGCAAAACTCTCGATGTCGGCCTTGTTCAGTTCGCCCACTTCCACGGTATGGTAGCGCTTGGAATAGGCACCGTCGGCAATGCAGACCGCGATTTCCAGAAAGGCGGGCAGGGTTGTTTTCTCGGGCAGGGCCGTCAGGAAAAAACGCACGCTGTCTTCTTCTATCTCGTAGCCCGCATAGCTGTAAACGCTTTCGGTAGCCAAGGCAGAGGTCCAACGGAGGGCAAGATTCTCATCATAGAAATAGAGTTTGCGTTCGGCGCGGGGAGAGAACAGATCGTTCTGCCGCATCACCACCATCACCCCCAAACGTTCCAAAGAAACCAGCGAAAAAGGGGTGTCGTCTTCCGTAACGGGAAGTTCGGTACGGCAGGGCACCGCAAACTGCGCACGCACGCCCTGCCCCGCCCCCGCAAGAAGGCTCACCGTCAGAACCGCAAGAAATAAAATCCGTTTTCGCATCTCGCTATCCTTAAAAAAATTCCACCGCGATGCCGTCGGTCAAAAAGCGACGGGAATCCGGCACCCGATAGCCTTTGGGTGTGGGCTCCAAGTTGCCTATCGCGCATTGCTTCTCGGCCTGCCGTGCAAAATCCTCCTGCAACGCCGGCGAAAAACGCCGCAAGGCCTCCCGTTCCACACCCCACATCGTCCGCAAGGCCGTCATCACATATTCGTGATAGAGATCCTTTTCGTTCAAGGTTTCGCCTTGCCGGCTTCCTACGGGGTCGGCAACATAGGCCGCCACGTCCGACACGTTCCACACACGTCGGTTCCCGAAAAAGGAATGTGCAGAGGCACCCAAGCCCACATAGGGACGCGCGCGCCAATAGTTCGTGTTGTGCACGGCATACCGTCCGGCGCGCGCGAAATTCGAAATCTCGTAGGCCTCGTATCCCGCCTCGCGCGCGAACTGTTGCAGGTAAAGATACTCTTTTTCGAGCAAAACCTCATCGGCGATTTTTACCATGCCTTTTTCCAACTGCTTCTCCAACAGGGTGCCGGGCTCCACGGTAAGCGCGTAGGCGGAGAAATGCGGCACGGACAGCGCGGCGAGGCGGGAAAGGTTTTCCTGCCAGCGGCTCCGTCCCTCCCCCTCGGCATACAGGCCGAAAATCAAATCGACCGAAAGATTTTCGAAACCCGTCTTGCGGGCGTTCTCCACCGCCTGTATGGCTTCTTTTCCCGTATGGCCGCGGTTCAACCGCTTCAAATCCTCATCAAAAAACGACTGCACGCCTATGCTCAGCCTCCGTATGGGCGTATGTTGATACAGCGCGCGCAGATAATCTTCGGAAAGTCCTTCCGGATTGGCCTCAAACGTGGCCTCTTGCAAAGCCGAGAAGTCGAAGAAATCCGAGAGTGCTCCGAGCAGGTCGCCGTAGAAAGCCACCGGCAAGAGGCTGGGCGTGCCCCCTCCGATATAGAGGGTCTCCGGTTTCACCACCTTTCCGCCGTACTCGCTCCGGCTCACGAAAGCGGCCTCACGCAACAAGGCTTTTCGGTAGGCTTCCCGCACCTCGGACGTCAGCCCCGCGCGCGAGAAGAATCCGCAATAGGCGCATTTGCGGCGGCAGAAAGGAATATGGATGTAAAGTCCGGGATTCATCGGTTCTTGACCTGCTTGCGTAGAACGATACGGAACACCGAGCCTTGCCCCGGCGTGGTGTCGCGCACAAAAATCCTGCCCTCGTGATACTCCTCCACAATCCGCTTGCAGAGCGAAAGTCCCATGCCCCACCCTCGGGTCTTGGTGGTGAAACCGGGATCGAAAATCTTGGCCGCCAATCCCTGCGTCATGCCCTTCCCGTTGTCCTCCACATCGATGAACACCGATTGTTCGTTCTCTATCAAATCGATATGTATCTCACCCTCCTTGTCTTCGATAGCGTTGAGGGCGTTCTTGCAGAGGTTCTCCATCACCCACTCCAGCAGCGAAGCGTTGATCTGCGCCATCACCACCGCATCTTCGGGCATATTGATGATATAGCGTACCCGCGACGAACTGCGTCCCCGGAGATAATCCACCGCACGGTAGACCACCGGCACCACATTCTCCCAGTTCAATTCGGGCACGGAGCCGATCTTGGAAAAACGGTGGGTCACCAATTCTATCCGACGGACGTCCTTTTCTATCTCGTTCAGATTCTCGCTCGTCAGCACGGGATTTTCCTCCATGCGGTAGTAGTCTATCCACGCCAGAAGCGAGGAAAGCGGCGTGCCCAACTGGTGCGCCGTCTCTTTCGACATACCCCACCAAACCTGATTCTGCTCCATCTTCTGGGCGAAATTGAGCATCAACAACACGCCCAGAATGGCCAAAAGGAGCGTCACGAACAGCAACCACGCCATCATCCGCAGGTTATGCAGCATCGTGGAGGAATAGTAATACACATAGCAGATATCGCCGTCTTCTTCGGAAAGCGCGATTTCGACGGGCTTGTTCTCGCGCGCCATATTGCGCAGTTCCTTGGTCACGGCCTCGCGCGAATAGAGGGTTTTCTCGTCTATATTGGCGTAGGCCAGAATCACTTCGCCTGTCGAATCGGTCATCAGCACGGGCACATTGATGTCGGAGGTGGTCTGCAAGGCCTCGCGGCTGAAAGAGTTTTCGAGGGAGGTGAAGATGTCGCGGATATTGTAGAACACTTCCGAGGGCTTGAAATAGAGTTTATAGACCATGCCCTGCGCGTCTATCAGAATGGGCGGGTAGGAACGGTACGCCTCGGCCAGTTCTTCGTCGAAAGTGGTGTGCACCGAAATGTCGAGGTCGGGGTCGTGCGATTCGATGAGCCTGTCCTTGCCGTCGGTAAGGATAAAGGGGCGGTTGTTGCGCAGCAGAATCTGCCGGAGCTGCTCGAATTCGCGCAACGACGAGGGGGTGGGATCAAAGACGCGCTCGTAGACGAACGACCACACCATAGCGTACTGCCTCTCCTCGGTCTCCATATGGGCGTAGAGGGTGCGCACCCGTTGTTCCAAGGCCTCCTGCCGCCGCATGGCGAAAGCCCAGTTCCGGATGCTCCGACGCTCGTCCTTCGCCTTTTGCTTCACCAACACCAAGGCATAGACCAAGGCGAACGCCAGCACGGCGGTGGAAAAGAATATCAGCAGAAAGTTCAGCCGGTTGCTGCGCAACCGTGTACCTCGACGCGCCATAAAAATCGTATATGTCGCGAAGTTCGTAAAAAAAACGCAATCTTTGTATCCGTATAAAGAATGGAACGTATGAAAAGGATTTTCCGTATCGGACTTTTCCTGTCGCTGACGGCCTTGGTGGCGTGTGCCGGGAGCGGACGGCGGCAGGCGGACGCCTATGTGCCGCAGACGGGCGACCTGTTGTTTGTGGTGGCCGACGCTTCCGCGTTTGCCGACGCCATTGTGGAGGCCACGGCGCAGCGGGATTCGTGCAGGTTCGCGCATGTGGCGATGGTGGGGATGAAAGACGGGAAACCGTATGTGGTGGAGGCGTCGAGCCGGTGCGGCGTGGCCCGTACCCCGTGGGAAACGTTCTTTGCCCTTGTCCCGAAAATCGGCGGCAAGCCCGGCGTGGTGGCGATGCGCGTGGTGGCCGACGGCTTCTCGACCGAAGAGGCCCTTGCCCGCGCCGAATCGCATCTCGGGGAGCCTTACGATTGGTCTTTTCTGCCCGACAACGGCAAGATGTATTG
>CAZEOJ010000033.1:0-3931 GCA_964513825.1 uncultured Bacteroidaceae bacterium | reverse complement strand
GGGAGCCTTACGATTGGTCTTTTCTGCCCGACAACGGCAAGATGTATTGCTCGGAGCTGATTTACGAGAGCTACCGTCTCGACGACGGGCGGGCGCTGTTCAGCGCCCGCCCGATGAATTTCCGCGATGCCGACGGAAATCTGCCCGATTTCTGGCGCACATTATTCGAGGAATCGGGCGACCCTATCCCCGAGGGGGTACCCGGCACAAACCCGCATGAACTCTCGAAAGAATCGGTATTGACGGAGGTTTGGCACGGTTTTTGAAATGTATTTCCTCAAAAAAATTACCTTTGCCATACATGCACAAAGACACCATGAGACCTATATTTCGCTATATCTTAGTTGCTTTCATCCTATTTTCGCTACCCTGCGGAACCGTCTTCGGACAGAAGGGCACCTATAACGGAAAGGTGACCGAGAGGGGCACCGGAACGCCGATGGAATTCGTCAATGTCCTTGTCTACGACACCCTCACCCAAAAACTCGTCCGAGGCGGCGTCAGCGACGCCAACGGGCGGTTCTCGATAGACGAGCTTCCTTTCGACCGTCCCCTGCAGGCCACTTTCTCCTCGATGGGCTACGCCACCCAAACCGGCAAGGTCTTCCTCCTCACCTCCCAGCGTCCCACACAACAAGCCAACGATATAAAACTGGAAACCACCGCCAAACTCCTCGACGCCGTCACGATCACGGGGCAGAAACGCACGATCGAGTACAGCCTCGACCGCAAGGTGGTGAATGTGGAGCAATCGTTGGTGAGCGAGGGCGGCACCGCGGTGGATGTGTTGCAGAACGTGCCCTCCATCAGCGTGGACGACGAGGGTAACATCTCGATGAAAGGCAGTGAGAGCGTCACCGTGCTTATCGACGGCCGCCCCGCCTCTTTCTCCGGCCTGGGTCTCGACCAGCTCTCGGCCGCCAACATCGCCAACATCGAAATCATCTCCAACCCCTCGGCCAAATACAATCCCGAAGGCACCTCCGGCATCATCAACATCATCACCAAAGAACGCAAGAACACCGAAATCAACGGCAACGTCTACGCCTCCACCTCCACGGCCAACCGCCACAGTTTGGGAACCAACCTCAGTTTCGGGCTCAAGAAGGTGACCCTTTTCACCAACGTGGACCTCAACTACCGCAACCGCGAGTCGGTGAGCAGTTCGTTGCGCGTCAGTGAACGCGGCGACAATCCCGCCCACCCGAACGATAATATGCAGAAGGAAGAATCGGGCCCCGCCGTGGGCAAGCACGGAGGTTTCGGCGGCAAGGTGCAGGTGGGTGCGGACTTCCGCATCGACCCCAAGAATAGCCTTCTGATAAGCGGAACCTTCGAGGGTTGGAACAATCACCGCGACCACGCCTACCGCGAAAGCCGCACGTTCAGCTACAACAACGACCTGCCTCTCGAAGAACACGACATTCTCCTTATGGGAACCTCCTCGTCGAGTTCCGAGAACCGTCTGGGCGGGCAGGGCGCGCTCTCCTACAAACATAAGTTCGCCAAGCCGCAGCAGGAACTCACCTTCGACGCCACGGTCAACTATCACACGCCCGACGAACGTTCCTCCAACTATCAGTCCCTCATCAGCTACTACCCCACCGCCGACACCGCCATCACCACACAGACGGTGAACAACCAACGCAAAAACATCAATTTCGACGCCCAGCTGAACTATGTCCACCCCTTCAACGAGAAACTCAGCCTGGAGGTGGGCTACCAGGCCAAGTTGCAGGCGCAGGCCACGCGCAGTCTGTATGATTCGCGCCTGAACATCTATCAGGACACCTCCATCGACTTCGATTATATCTCGCACAACCACGGCATCTACGCCAACCTGATGGGTAAGTTCGGAAACTTCTCGTTTCAGGTGGGGGGACGTATGGAAGGCGATTTCATGACCGCCGACAAACGCACCGAGCGGGGCGACACCTCCTTTTCCTACACCCGCTTCCGCTTCTATCCCGCCGTGCACCTTTCCTACAAAATCGGCAAGATGCAGGAGATCCAGCTCAGTTACAGCCGCCGTGTCAACCGTCCCGGCCCGTGGAACCTAGACCCTTATGTCGATTACAGCAACTACCCTTCGTCCATCCGCTACGGTAATCCCGACCTCAAACCGCAGGACATCCATTCGATAGAACTGAATTATTCGCTGTTCGTGAAGAGTTCGTCTATATTCGTGACGGTCTACTACCGGCACATGACCGACCTCATACGCCGCTACCAGTTCGAGTCTTTTGATGATGAATCGGGCGAAATCCTGATGAACAGCACTTTCCGCAACTACGCCAAGGGCAACACCTACGGCGTGGATATCGCCTACGAACAGCAGTTGCTCAAATGGTGGCGCATGGGGCTTACCGGGAGTCTCTATCAGAACAACACGCGCGACAAGGGTGCCGATGCCTCCACCTCCACCGAGGGGCTGAGCTACAACGTGCGGTTCAACACCACGATGAACCTGCCTTTGGCGTTCACCTTGCAGTTCACCTGCCGCTACAACGGGCCTTCGTATTGGGCGCAGACCAAGTTCGACTGGAATGTGTCGGGCGAGATCGCCCTGCGCAAATCGTTTTTCCAGAAACGGTTGAATGTGGGTCTGCGGGTGAGCGACCTTTTCCATACCCAACGGTGGAACAGCACCGTGACGGGCGAGGGTTTCGTGTCGCAGCGCAAGAGCCGCGCCAAGAATTCCACCGCGCTCTACATCACCGCCTCGTATAAGATCAACAAAGGATTTCAGGAGCGCAACCGCAACCGTGGAGGCGGTGGGGGCGACGACAGTATGGACATGTACGAAATGTAAGTATGAAGATCATCTGCATCGGACAAAACTACCGCGAGCATATCAAGGAACTGGGCAGTGCCGTGCCGACGGCGCCTGTTTTCTTCTGCAAACCCGATACGGCACTGCTGCTGCGCAACCGGCCGTTCTACATTCCCGATTTTACGCATAACCTGCACTACGAAACCGAGCTGGTGCTCCGCATCGGCAAGGTGGGAAAGAACATCGCGCCCAAATTCGCGTTGTCGTATGTGGACGCGCTTACGTTGGGATTCGATTTCACGGCGCGCGACTTGCAGGAAGAATGCCGCAAGGCGGGCTTGCCTTGGGAGGTGAGCAAGGCGTTCGACAATTCGGCGGCCATAGGCGAGTTCGTCCCCGTGGAGGATTTTCCGCAAGGCCCCGATCATCTGCATTTCGAGATGAAGTGCAACGGCGAGGTGCGGCAGAGGGGCAACACCGAAGACATGCTTTTCGACGTTCCTACCCTTATTTCCTATGTATCTAAGTTCTTTACCCTCCGCACCGGCGACTATATCTTTACCGGCACGCCCCCCGGCGTAGGCCCCGTATCTATCGGCGACCATCTGGAAGCCTTTTTGGAAGGCCGCCCCCTCCTCCGCTGCGAGGTGAAGTAAGGCCACAGGACACCCAAACATTTTGCCGTTTCTGCCAAAATTATTTTTATATTAGTGATAGTAAATACATTACAAAAACAAAAGGCGCGTGAGGTTTCACGCGCCTTTTGTTTCGCTTAGACTAACCGTTTTTAAGGTTCCCGGACAACGCGGAAACCGAGATAATTGGCGTGGACACTTGGGCGATTACTGTTCCGATACGAAACACGGCACATCCGCGTGGTGTTCCATGCCCCTCCGCGATAGATATGAGCAGAACCACTGGCCGGTCCCTGCGGATTAACTTCCGCCGAACTGCCGTATTCCCCGTACCAATCCGAACACCATTCCCATACATTCCCACTCATATCATACAGGCCCAAACCGTTCGGTTGCTTCTGTCCTACCGGTTGTGTTCCATCATTACTGTTATTGGTGTACCACGCCACATCACCTATCATATTGCTTCCCGCATACTTCGTGCCGTCCGCATGCTGGCCGCCGCGCGCCGCATACTCCCACT
>CAZEOJ010000032.1:0-14358 GCA_964513825.1 uncultured Bacteroidaceae bacterium | reverse complement strand
ACTGCACCGAAAACCGCAAGACATCCTCGAAACCCAATCGGACTGTATCAACCTTGAAAATATGTAACGTATCGATATTTCTATCCTGCGCGTATACGCCACCTCCGCATAAAACCATCCCCACCCACAGCACGATCCAACAAATTTGTATAGAAAGTAACCGAAACCTGCGCATAATATTTATGTTTTGAACCATAAAGTTATAAATAAACTCCAATATAATAATATAAAATATTTTCAAAACCTCAAATCCTTTTCGGGAAGAACGGGGTCGGCAGACAAGAACATCACATTATAGACAGGCATATAGGTGATGTTCTTCTCCCTATACACCGTTTCTTCGTTGGAAAAGACAAGAGCCCGTCTGACATGATAGTCCGGATTGTTCAGGAACTTGGTCAACGCCCTATGGGTAGTATAGTCCTTTCCCGACTTTATCTCGATAGGCAAGGCCGAAAGCGTGTCCACATCATCCACCAGATAATCCACCTCACCCGTCTTCTTATTGTCGAAATAATAGAGAGGAAAACCATGCGCCCGCAATTCCTGCGCCACCACGGTTTCGTATACGCTTCCCAGATTGATACTGCGGATATCTTCCAGAACAGGTTTTATATCATTACGATAAAGGATTGCTGTAAGCAGCCCCACATCGTTCAGATAAAGTTTCAGCAGATTCTTTCCGGAATTCTGCAACAGCGGATAGGTAGGTGTGCTGACGGCTTCTACCGCAAGGGATATACCCGATGAAACCAAGTATTCGAATTCGTCCCGATAGTCGGAACTCCGTTTTCCCGCTTTACCCTCGATGTCTTTCATCACGATGCGCTTCTTGCGGTTTCCCATATAGGAAGGCAGCAAGCGGTAGATATGTTGGATCTTGAGTTTGCGGCGGGCCTCCGCTTCGTATTTGGCGGCGTCGGCGGCATACAATTCTATGATTTCCTGCTGCACGCTCCGCACCTTGGCTATATTGTGTTCCGAAAGATAGGTCCCGACGGCATCGGGAAGACCTCCCACCAGCAGGTAGCGGCGGAAATGCTCCAACATCTTCTGATGAATCGCCGCAGGCAGGGATTTTTTCTTGTCAAAAGACTTCCGCATCTTCGCAATCACTTCCTCGCCCACACCGTTGGCCCAAAGGAACTCTTCAAAATCCATAGGATACATGTGGATTTGACGGATATAGCCTACGGGAATGGATTGTGTATTCTTTAGGGTGACGCCCAAAAGCGAGCCGCTGGCGATAAAGGTGAAACGGTTTTCTTCCATCAAGAACTTGGCGAGCGTAAGCAGGTGGTCGTAGGCCTGGATTTCATCGATAAAAACCAAGGTGTCTTCGCGTTTCCCCATTTTTCCTCCCGCAAACGCGCTCAAGGCGAGATAAAACTGTTCGGTGGTCTTGGCGTCGGCAAACAGACGGTCGTGCTGTTTGTCGCGTTCCATATTGATTTCAACGTAATTACGAAACAGTTTCTTTCCAAGGTGACGGATGGTATAGGTCTTGCCAATCTGCCGGGCTCCGTCCACAATCACCATCCGATTTTCCGGATTTTTTAAGTAAAAACATAATTCGCTTTCAATCTTTCGTTTAAAAACATCCATACACACTTATTCCACTTTTTTAACTGCACAAATATACACTTATTCCACTTTTTTGAGGCCGAAAAACTACACTTATTCCACTTTTTTGAGGTCGAAAAACTACACTTATTCCACTTTTTTGACATACAAGAAATATATACAATATTTTATCATATTTCCAGAAAGTAACAAAACGCCGAGGGGAGAATTACTCGGGGCTTCGTCCCTCGTGATTCTTTATGGGGGGCTTTACAAAAAAAAGAGGGGCGGCACAGAAATGTGCCGCCCCTCTGCATATAAAGGGGATGCTGTAAATAAGCCTGCGGTTTATTTTCGGCATCCCCCTTAATGCAACAAGCCGCGCTTTGCGCGGCTTGCTTTTTTTTGTAGCGGGGACGAGAATTGAACTCGTGACCTCCGGGTTATGAATCCGACGCTCTAACCAACTGAGCTACCCCGCCGAATTTTGAGGGTGCGAAAGTAATAAAATTTTTTAATATGAAAAATGTATCTTTGCAGATTGTCGGCTCTTTTCACAGAACCGTCATAATGACAAAACGCTCGGAACGATGAGAAAGATACAGATGGCAGACCTCCGCGCCCAACACCGCAAGGTACGCAAACGCATCCGCAGGAGAGTGAAACGGGTTTTCAAATCCACCGCGTTCATTCAAGGCGAAGAGGTTACGGTATTCGAGAATAACTTGGCCCGCTATTTGGGTTCCAAACACGTAATCAGTTGCGCCAGCGGCACCGATGCCCTCCAGATTGCGCTGATGGCGTTGGAATTACAGCCGGGCGACGAGGTCATCATTCCGGCCTTCACCTTCGTTTCGGCTATCGAGGTCACCACCATTCTCGGCCTCAAGCCTGTCTTGGTCGACATCAATCCCGATACCTTCACCCTCGACCCCATGCAGGTGAAACAGGCGGTGACCCACCGCACCAAGGCCATCATCGCCACCCACCTTTTCGGCCAGTGCTGCGATATGACCTCGATGATGGAGATTGCCGAACAGAACAACCTTTTTGTGATTGAAGACGCCTGCCAAGCCATCGGTTCCGACTATATCCTGCGCGAGGGCGTGGGCGAACTGCAATTAGGCCCTTTCACCTACAACTACTCCTGCTCGCCGCAAGGCATCCGCAAGAAAGCGGGCTCCATCGGGCATATCGGGTGTTTTTCGTTCTTCCCCACCAAGAACCTCGGCTGCTATGGCGACGGGGGCGCGCTCAGCACCAATCTCGACGAGTTGGCCGACAGAATCCGCAAGATTTCCCGTCACGGGGCCTCGCAAAAATATTTCCATACCCATGTGGGGCTCAACTCGCGTCTGGACACCCTTCAGGCGGCGGTTCTGAACGTACATTTGCCGCGTCTGAACCGCTACAACCGCCGCCGTCAGGAAATCGCCCGCTACTACGACCGCAGTTTCGTGAGCTGTATGCAGTTGAAGGTGCCGGGACGCAGCCCGCATTCCACGCATACTTTCCACCAATACTGCCTGCTGTGCCGCAGCGAGCGCGAGCGCAACGCCCTGCGTTTCCACTTGGAGAGCCTCAACATTCCCTCCACGGTCTACTATCCCCTGCCCTTGCACCTGCAGGAGGCCTATGCCAACTTAGGCTATCAGGAGGGAGATTTCCCCGTAGCGGAAAGCACTTGCCGCCGGATTCTGGCCATTCCCGTCCACCCTTGGCTCACCAAAAAGCAAGTCCGCTACATCCGCAGGAACGTACTCAATTTTTTTTGAGTAATTTTGACTTTTCCAAGCCGCTTTCCCAAAGGCGGCTCCTGCCTTGCAAGGCCCTGTAGTTCAATGGATAGAACGGAAGTTTCCTAAACTTTAAATAGGGGTTCGATTCCCCTCGGGGCTACACAGAAATCCATCCCGGTATGCAAAACCGACTTGAGGAACGTTACGCGCGTCACCTGATGTTGCCCGGCTTCGGCGCCGAGGCGCAAAGGCGTCTTGCGCAATCCTCCGTCTTGTTGGTGGGCGTCGGCGGGTTGGGCTCCACGCTCTCCCAACTGTTGTGCGCCGCCGGCGTGGGGCGTCTCGTCATGCTCGATGCCGACGTGGTTTCGGTAAGCAACCTGCAACGGCAGATTCTCTACCGCACCGACCAGGTGGGACAATCGAAAGTGAAGCTTGCCGCCCAAAGCCTGCATAGGCTCAACCCGCACGTGCATATCGAAGCCTACGAAGAATTTCTTACCCCTTCCAACGCCCGTCTGCGTGCCGAAGGTTGCGACCTGATAGCCGACGGCTCCGACAACGCCGCCGCCCGATACCTGATGAACGACCTCTGCGTGGGGCTCAGTATTCCTTATGTATATGGAAGCATAGCGGATTTTTGCGGACAGGCGGCCGTATTCAACCTCACCGAGAAATCGGCCACCTACCGTTGCCTTTTTCCCGAAACGGACCTTCTCCCGACCGCACCCAAAGGCGTCATCTCGCCCCTGCCCGCCCTCATCGCCTCCGTTCAGGCACAGGAATGCATCAAAATTCTCACCCGAACCTGCGGAGAGCCCTTGGACAGCCGTCTCCTGCTATGGGACATGCAAACCCACACGTCGCAGAAAATCGCCCTCACGCCTACGGAAGAAGGAAGAAAAACCGCTTTGAGAAACTTTGCGCAACTGCCCGTCGCGTAGCCTTACAGAAGTTCCCGCAGTATAGCGTCGATAGAAACACCCTCCGCCTCGGCCTTGTAGTTCTTCACCACCCTGTGCCGCAGCACCTCCAGCGCCACCGCGCGCACATCCTCCCTGTCGGGACTGTATTTGCCGTGCAAGGCGGCGTGACACTTGGCGCCCACGGCCAGATACTGCGAGGCGCGCGGCCCCGCCCCCCACGACACATACTTGCGCGTGATTTCGGGAGCGTCGGCACCCACCCGCGTGGAAGCCACCAGTTTCACGATATATTCGTAGAGAGAATCCGGCACGGGAATGCGCCGCACCAGATGCTGAAAATAAAGAATCTCTTTCCCGCTCATCAACGGTTTCAGTTCCACTTCTTTATCCAAGGTGGTGGCCCGCACCACCGCCATCTCCTCCTCCACCGACGGATAGTCGAGCTTTATCTGAAACATGAAGCGGTCCAGCTGCGCCTCGGGCAAGGGATAGGTACCTTCCTGCTCGATAGGGTTCTGCGTGGCCAACACAAAGAACGGATCGGCCAAAGGATAGGTCACGCCGTTCACCGTCACGTTCTTCTCCTGCATGGCTTCCAACAGGGCCGCCTGCGTCTTGGGCGGGGTACGGTTGATTTCGTCGGCCAACACCAGATGGGCGAACACAGGCCCTTTCAAGAACTTATACGTGCGGTCTTTGTCAAGTATTTCCGTACCCGTGATATCGGAGGGCATGAGGTCGGGCGTGAACTGGATACGCGAGAAACTCAAATCCAAGGTCTTGGCCAAGGTCTGCACCAAGAGGGTCTTGGCCAAACCCGGCACACCCACCAAAAGTGCGTGCCCCCGGCTGAAAACGGCGTTCAGAATCGAATCCACCGCCGCCTCCTGCCCGATAATCTTCTTTCCTATCTCGGCCTTTATATCCTTATATCGGGCGGCCAGTGCATCCAAGGCCGCCGCATCATCTACATACTCTTCCATCGGTACATAAAATTGCAATCCTTAAAGCGGTTCATGATCCGCACGTAGGTATTCTCTATCTTGTTGCGCATCCAGTCGCGCATGGTACGCTCCTTGGCCGCATTCAGCGCCATTTCGTAAATCTTGTCGTAGTCGGTCTCCAAATCGGCGCGGTGCGGAGGGATGCGTTTCTTGACATAAAACATCCTGAATGCGGGCAGATTATCTTGTGTCTGATAGGGAAGGGCGTGGGTGTTCTGCCCTTCTTCCAAGTCCTGGATGGCCAGATAGACCATAGGGTCCAACTCGTCGGCGGTGTAAACGGGTTTGCGCGTCATCGGGTTGATGTAGATGCCGTCGCCCTGCAAGCCCGCGTCGTCCGAAAACAGGCCCACCGCCTCTTTCATCGTATAGACTCCCTCGGCCACCCTGTCGGCCACCGAATCCAACTCTTGCTGCGCCCGCATCAGGTCTATGTCCGAGGCTTCGGGACGGATCAGGATATGACGCACATGCACCAGTTCGCCCTTGCGGTCGAGCACTTCCAGGATATGGAAACCGAACTGCGTCTCGAAGACAGGCGAAAGTTCACCCACCGGCAGACTGAACGCCATCGACTCGAATTCACTCGCCCAATCGCCCCGCGCGCCATAGCCCAGATCCCCGCCCTTACGCGCCGAGCCGGGGTCTTGCGAATACAAGGCCGCCATCGACTGGAAGCGTTCTCCCTTTTCGAGCCGGGCGCGGATTTCCGAAAGCCGATTCTTGGCCACTTCCTTTTCACTGAGACTGATAATGGGATTTTTCGTGATATACTGCAACTCGAAAGTAAGCGGCACCAGCGGGATGCTGTCTTTGGGCAGGGTGGCGAAATAGCGGCGCACCTCGCTGGGCGTGACCCGCACATCTTCCGTGATTTTGGCTTCCATGCGCATCGACACGATACCGGTACGGATCATCTCGCGGTATTCTTCCTTGATCTGCATGATGGACTTGCCGTAGAACTCCTCCAGTTTCTCGCGGGAACCGATTTGATCCACAAAGTATTTGATGCGCCCGTCGAGTTCGGCCTCCACCTCGGCCTCGCTCACCACGATACTGTCTTCGTCGGCCTGCAATTCGTAGAGCGCCGACACCATGAGAGACTCCACCGTCTCGCAACGCGTCTTCTCATCTACCGTCCCTCCGCTCGCCCTCACGTTTTCCAGTGCCCTTTCCACATCGGAATACTTCACCATCTTGGTTCCTATCACGGCCACCACCTCGTCTATCATGATGTGCTGCCGCCCGCTTTCCTCCTTGGCCGTCCGCGCGTCGGAAACCACCGCCGTGTCTTCATTCCCGCCACGGTCCGAAACCTGCGGAAGCATCATCAGCGAAGAATCGACCACAAGTTCCACACGTGCTTCGGTCCGTCCCTGTCTGCGCCTGTTGCCCTGCGTCACGCTGTCCTGCACCGTACCCGCAAAGGCAGGCATCACGCCCCCCGCCAAAAAAAGGCCGAGTAAACTAATTTTCGCTATTCTCATCTTGCAAATCTCCGTAGTATTCCACCAGACCCGTACGCAAAGCCTCTTCCGTCAAATCCCTCTCCATTTGGTCCAAAAGGGCGTTCTTGCGTTGGTTGAGGATAATGCCCCGTATGCGCTCCTTCTCGAACGAAAGCGGCGAGACCATATCGCGTATCTTGAAATCCAGAATGCTCACATAATACATATAGTTTCCCGCCTCCACCTCTATGTTCCGGTAGTTGCGCAAAAATTCCTCCTGATTGTAGGTCTTGACGGGCACCTCGCGAAGAAAGTCGTTGAAATAAATCCATTTCTCCCCGTCCAGAAAGTAGTTGTCCGCATAACGACGGCACAGATCCGCATATTCGTAGAGGTTGTCCCCCTCGCCCAAATCCTTGTCGAACAAGCCTTTCTTAAGGGCTTCCATCTTTTTCGCGTCCTTGGTCACCTTGACGAAACGCAGACGCACGATATTGCTTTTGAGCACAAACTGTTCCTTGTTCTTCTCGTAATAGGCGGCTACATCGCTTTCCTGCACAACCGTATCGAGCAACTGACGGGTGATTTTCTCCTCGTAGCTGAACACCATCAGAGAGGCTCTGTAGGCGTCCACCTTCCTTTCGATATGCTTGCAGGTGGCCTCGTCGAGATTGGCCTGCGCCTTCTGCAAGAGAACCTGCTCCAACACCCAGGCCGACACTTTTTTGCGGGCCATTTCCGCACTGTCGGCCAACAGCGCTTCCTGCGGCATCATCCGCTCCAGATCGGACTCCCGCAGGTAGGACTCGCCCACCCGCACCACCGCCGGATCCTTGTCGGTCTTGAGGGTACAGGCCGTCACAGCACCGCACAGCATACCCCAGACCCAAAGCCTGCAGAAGCGGCCGCAAGCGTTCCTATCTCTTGACAAGGGTATTGAAAACATCTTCTCTGACCTTGATCTTGTATTTGCCATGCAGTTCATCAATCCATTGCCTATCCAGGTAGCCCTGATAATCGTTCATCACGATACCGCTCACTTCCGAAAGTTCGTAGGGACGGGGCGGCATCACCTCGTCGATAATCACAAAAGCCTTCTTGCTGGTGCCCGTCAGAATGTCTCTCGACAGGCCGACCGTCCAGGGTATGTTGTCCACAAAGACATTCTCTCCTGCGGCATAGGCGGAGGAGTCCACCTTGACCACACGGTTGCCTTTGTATTTCTTGTCGAACATCATCTGGATTTCCCGTTGGTTCATCTTCTTGTCGAAAGCTTTCTGCGCCAGTTTGGCCACATCGCGGGTGTCGGCCAAAGTCACATCATACATCATCACTTTGGCCTTTACCTTCGTGGGACAGATGTATTTGTCGCGGTGCGACTCAAAATATTCCACCAGACCCGCCGTGTCGGTCAAGGCCTTCGACCATACCCTGCGGTTGCTGACCTCGAAAAGATAGACACCGTCGCGGTATTCGCGCATCTGCTTGGCGTAGTCGGGGTGTTTCTTCTCCAACAGCGTGTATTCGTGACGCATGGCGGCCACACGCACGGCTTCTTTCTTCATGGCGTTGAACCAATTCACCTGGTTGTTTATCTTGTCGTCGTTCGGAGTTTCTTTGATAATCAAAGAAATGAAATCCCGGACCGAATAATTCAAATCCTCGAAACGGAGAACGGTCTTATCGAAAAACGGATCGTTTTCGGGTATATGGCGAGGCACCTTCCTCAGCGTCCCCAATCCCCGCAGATATTCCTGCACTTCCTTGACCACTTTTTCGTTCCACTTCCAGTTTGACTGTGCTATCTTCTTATCCAAAAATACATTATAAGGAATACGACCTCTATCCAGACCTGTCTCGATATTGTAGCGCACCAAAGCGAGCGCATCCATATCGTTGGGCATCCCCGTCTTGGCATCCAGACGGACAATCTGCCAACCGTAACGGCCGCGGAAAGGTTTAGTGAACTCTCCTTCCCGTAACTTATAAAGTTGCTCCGCCACTTCCACCGTGATACGGTTCACGCTCATGGTACCCATTTCGCCTCCGCGCATCACCGACTGTTGGTCGGCCGAATATTTCCTCGCCACCTCGCCGAAACCATAGCCGGAAATCAACATCTCGTAGGCCGAATCAATCCTGGCCTTGGCGAAGGCCGCAGTCACCGAATCGCGTCCGTAGGGCACCAGGACATGCGAGAACGTCACTTTTCCCAAGGTGGGTTTCTTATCCAAAAGTTGCAGGATATGATAGCCGTATTGGGTGCGGACCGGTTGCGAAATCTCACCGACTTTCATGGCGTAGAGCACGTCTTCGAGCTTATAATATATTTGTGTCGCTGTAAAATAGCCCATCGAACCTTCCCTGCCGTTGCGGATCTTGCGACCTTGCCTGTCGGTACGGATCTCATCGGAATATTCCAAGGCCACCTCGCCGAAATCCTCACCCTTCATCAACTTCTCCCACGCTTCCATAATTTTCTTATACGCTTTCAAAGTATCTTCGGGCGTGGGATACAGCGGCATGGATACCCGGATCTGCCGCGCGCTTATATCGTATTTCAAATGCTCCAAGGCTTCCTTTTCCAGACGGTCCATCACCTTGGTGTCCATCACATAAGGCTTGGCCAGCTGGGCACTATATACATTCAGTTCCTCCTGTATGGCCGGCACGGTGTCGTAACCCGCCTCGCGGGCGGCCAACACTTTCATGCGGAAATGCACATACAGAGACATATAGGCCTGCAACTCCGCCTCCGACGGGCGTTCCGAAGCATGTCCGGAAAGGTTTTGGGAATAGATGCGCATGAACTCGCCCCGCGTGGTGGTATCGGTGCCCACGGTCACCAGAATCGAATTGTCGTCGATTTTCTGAGCGAAAGAGAACCCCGCCGCCAAAACAAGCGCCAGGATGATTCCTATTTTTTTCATATCGTTTACCTCGCTTTTTCTTTACACAAATTTTCTTTACACAAGGACGCGAATTTAACAAATTTATCCTAATTTCGCTCCTTTCGATGTTTCACAAAATTTTTAGAGAAATGAGCTTTTACCTAACCTCCTTCAACTTGAAGAAAATGATTGTCCGCGCCTCCGTCTTTTTGCTTCTGGGTCTGCTTTTCTGCATTTTTCCCGGCACTTCGGCCCGTATGCTGGTGATGGCCGTGGGCGGGGCGGTGCTCTTTACGGGCATCGTGGCTTTCGCCACGATCTTCTCGGTCAAGGACGCGCGTCCCCGGGTACTCGACTACTTCAACCTTGTCTTGTGCCTGGCGGTGGGCGTCGCCTTGCTCGTTTCCCCCATGTCTTTCATCAAGTTCTTCATGATTGTGCTCGGCCTTATCCTGGTCGGCACGGGACTTTCGCAGATCGTCGCCTTGGCAGGCGCCCGCAGATGGAATGTCAAGGTACGTTTTTGGGAATATCTTTTCGGATTGGCGTGGATGATTCTCGGCGTGGTGATATGTTTCTACCCTGCCACCGCCTCCTCCACGATATTCCTGCTCTTCGGCATCGGGTGCATCCTCTACGCGTTGAGCGACCTCGTTCTGTCGCTCTACCTGCGCCGGCAAATCGAGAAGGTCGGCGAAATCAGGCCGTAGCCAGCAAGGCCAGCAGGCCCGCGCCCGTCTTCAGACAGGCTTCGTCCACCATAAGCCGCCCCGTGTGGAGGTTGGCTACTTCGTCCATACCCTCCGGCTTCACGCCCAACCGGAACATGCAGCCCGGCACTTCCTGCGCATAGAAAGCGAAATCGTCGGCGGTCATGCGCATAGGCAGTTCCTCCACGCACGCCCCGCCCACGTATCCTTCGGCAATCCGCCTGAGTTTTTGCGTCGCCTGCGGGTCGTTGCATACCGACGGATAACCGGGGGCGATACGCACCTCGCAGTCGGCGCCGAAAGCTTTTGCCGTTTCCACGGCACAGCGCGTGATGGCTTCGTGCGCCTTCTTCCGCCAAACTTCGTCGAAGGTGCGGAACGTGCCGTCTATATTCACCTCGGCGGGAATCACATTGGTCTGCCCCTCGCCTATGATGCGTCCGAACGAGAGCACGGTGGGCGTGAAGGGCGAGGCCTGCCGGCTCACGAGCTGCTGCAAGGCCGTGATGATATAGGCCGCGACCACCACCGGATCTATGTTCTTTTCGGGCGCGGCGCCGTGCCCCGCCCTCCCTTTCACTTTCAGATAGACCTCATCGGTCGAGGCCATGTATTTTCCACTCCGGTAACCTATCCTGCCGCATTCCAGCTCGGGCAGGATATGCAGCGCGTAAATCGCCTGCGGTACGGGATTCTGCAACACCCCCTGCGCCATCATCACCGGCGCCCCGCCCTGATAGTCCTCTTCCGAGGGCTGAAAAATCAATTTCACACACCCCTCGAATTCGCCCTCCAAACGCTTCAGTATCTTGGCCGCGCCCAACAGACAGGCCATATGCACATCGTGCCCGCAGGCGTGCATCACCCCCTTGTTCCGCGAGGCGAAATCCAAACCCGTCTCCTCCTCCACCGGCAGGGCGTCCATCTCGGCACGCAGCGCGATACAACGGCTTGCGGGGTTCCGTCCCTCTATCATCCCCACCACGCCATTCTGCGAATAGCCGCTCGTGTAGGCGATGCCCCAGCCGTCCAACTTCTCCTCGATGAAACGGCGCGTGGCCACCTCCTGGGCGGAAAGTTCGGGGTAGCGGTGCAGGTGTCGGCGTATCTCGATGATTTCCGATTCGAATTCCTCGGCCAGAGCCTTGATTTTTTCTTGCATCGTCATAGCGTTTGCAGATTGACAAATTGGGCGTAATTGCGGCCTTTTTCCATAAGTTGCGCATGGGTGCCCTGCTCGATGATCTTTCCGTCTTCGAACACCACGATGCAATCGGCATTGCGTATCGTGCTGATACGGTGTGCTATCACCACCGACGTGCGCCCCTGCATCAATTTCTCCAAGGCTTTCTGCACCTCCACTTCCGACTCGGTGTCCAAGGCCGAGGTAGCCTCGTCGAGCACCAAAATCGGAGCGTTTTTGAGAATGGCGCGGGCAATGACGACCCGCTGGCGTTGGCCGCCCGACAGGTTCATGCCGTTGTCGCCCAGCACCGTGTCGTAGCCTTGGGGCAACTGCATGATGAAATCGTGCGCGAAAGCCTGTCGGGCGGCCTGCTCTATCTGCTCGCGGCTCACATCCTTGAGGCCGAAGGCGATGTTGGCGGCCACCGTGTCACGCCATACAAAGGGGAACTGGCTCACGGTACCCACCAATTCGCGCAGATCCTTGCGCTTGATACGGCGGATGTCCACACCGTCCATCGTCACCGCGCCCGACGACACCTCGTAGAAACGGCTCAGCAAGTCGGCCGTGGTGGTCTTGCCCGCGCCCGAAGCGCCCACAAACGCATAGGTCTTGCCTTTCTCGAGCACCAGATTCACATGATCCACCACATCCTTGTCGCTGTCTTCGTAGTGGAAGCACACATCTTCGTAACGGATTTCCTTGTCGAACGTGCGCTTGCACAGGCTGTCCTCCGCATCGGGTTCACCCGACGGTTCGCGCAACACCGCATAGATGCGCTCCAAGGCGGCCCGGCCTTTCTGAATGTCGTAGAAAGCCGCCACCGCATGTTTGGCAGGCGAAATCGTCTTGATGAGCAACAGCACGAACAAGATGAACATATCGGCGTTCAATCCCCCACCCATCACCTTTATGCCGCCGAAAAGCATCACCCCCAATGCCACAAGAATCAACATCATCTCGGTGAGAGGCCCGGCCAGATCCCGACGGCGCAACACTCCGTTGAGCGTCTTGACATAGCGGGCGTTCTGTTCGGAAAAACTTTTTTCGGAAAGCCCTATCAGGTTGAATGATTTTATGATACGCAAACCGTTAATGGATTCCTCCACCCGCGACACCATCTCGCCCAGCATCTCCTGCACACGGGTGGATTTCTTTTTCAGGCTCACCCCCACTTTGCCCGCCACATACATCATCGGCGGGAAAACGGCCAGAACCGCCAACGCCAGCTGCCAGTTTATCATGAATAGCCCCGCCACGAACACAATCACGAACAAAGGTTCCATCACCGCCCCCTGCAAGGAACGCGCCACGCCGCACTCCACCTCGATGACATCGCTGTTGATGCGCGAAAGCAGGTCACCTTTGCGCTTCTCGGAAAAATAGCCCAGCGGCAGGGTCATCATGTGTGTGTAGAAGGAGGTGCGCATATCGCGCAGAATGGCGCTGCGCAGATTGCAGAGAAAGAATATCGAAAGGTAGCGGAATACATTGGTGACGAGTGTGACGGCGACAAAGGCGAGGGAAAGGATCGCCAATGCGCCCATCGTGCCGTGCCGTTGCTGATACTGCCCCACATAATAGTAGGCGTTTTGCAGGATACTGTCCACGTTCAGGGAAAATGCCGGGGGATTCTCCACGGGAGGCACCATACCGAAAAGCACCGACACAAAGGGCACGATCATCGTGATGGAGAGCGCGGAAGTGAGCACATAGAGCACGTTGAACACGATATTCAACGTGATGTTCCCTCTATAACGGAGCATACTCCTAAAAAACTTCTTCAAATCGTCCATACAGCAAAAATAGCAGGAATTTTCCGATTTTCCCCTCTTTATGTAAATTCGCCTCATGTCCGCAGCCGTTTCAAAGAAGACACCGCTCCGCGTATACCGCGATTTGGAGCAAGCGCTCAAGCCCTATATCATCCGGGCGGCCTTGCCGGGTGTGCTCCGTATGCTGCACACCCACTCGGTGCATGTGGCGTTCTCCGACCGCAAGGGACGGGCGTTGGGCTATTACATACAGCCGCACGAGCCACAATCCATGCACACCATTTCGTTGCAGATAGCCCTCAATCCCTATGCGCTTCTCTTTGTCTTCCTGCACGAATGGGCGCATCTGACCACCCAGCTGCAATACGGCGACAGCGTGAACGCGCACGGCAAGGAGTGGAAAGCCAATTTCAAGAAGGTGTTCGAGCCTTTTCATTCGCCCGACATCTTTCCTGTTGATATTCTGGAAGTCATCGACAATTATTTCGTCAAGACCTCGCGCTATTTCGAAACCGAGTTGAGCGATGCCTGCCTCCGCTACGGGGCCGACCGCAAGGCTTTCGAGCGCACCTATTTCCGTCTGTTGAAAAAGGGGGTGAGGATTCCCGCGCCCTATATGGGGGTGAAAGAGGAGGTGATTTCGGCAAAAAGACAAGAGAAAGAAGAAAAGGAACGAGAGCGGGAAATCCGCAAGGAACTGAAAAAGTGGTCGGAGGAACAGGCGAAGAAAGACAGGCAGGAAGCGGAACGAGCCGCCGCAGCGCTTAAAGTGGCAGGACGGGCCGTCGTCCGCGACCTGCCCGAAGGGGCCTTGTTCCGTATGGAGGGAAAGGACTATCGCCTATTGGCCCATGCGGGCGGATTCGCCACGGCCACATCGCTGTCCGACGCCTCCACACTGAGAATCCACGGATTGCTCGGCGTGGAGGTGTTGGAAAGAACGCCGTTCATGGAATAAGACGGGCAGCCGCAGCCTTTGGGCGCGGTGCGGTGACGGGGATTTCCGCCGGGAAAGTAGTATTGGCTTCTGCACGAGGTCATCAGCAAGAGCAACCCCGCCGCCAGCGGCAAAATTCTCAATATCTTCTTCATCACACGCACAGTCTTATCGGTTTA
>CAZEOJ010000031.1:0-14422 GCA_964513825.1 uncultured Bacteroidaceae bacterium | reverse complement strand
TGGCGAGCCGTCCTTATGACGTGCTCAATTCCGAAGAAGCCCGCAAGGAATGCGAAGGCAATCCTTACAGTCTGCTTCACGTAACCAAGGCCGAAATAGACCTGCCCCAAGGCACCGACGAACACTCGCCCGAGGTGTATCTGCAGGTGGTGAACAACTACAACAAGTTCAAGGACAACGGCTGGTTGGTGAAGGACGAGGAAGAAAAGCTCTACATCTATGCGCAGAGCATGGACCTCAAGAAATGGCAGTACGGTATCGTGGCCTGCGCCGCCAGCGAGGACTACGTGAACAAGATCATCAAGAAACACGAGCTTACCCGCAAGGATAAGGAAGAAGACCGTATGAAGCACGTGCGTATCACCAACGCCAACGTGGAACCCGTGTTTTTCGCCTATCCCGCCGTGAAGCGCATCGATGAGATTGTGGCCGGCATCACTGCCCAGAAGCCTCTCTACGATTTCGTAGCCAAGGAAGACGGTTTCGGACACCGTTTCTGGGTGATCGACGACAAGGCCGTGATCGCCGAACTGGTGGAACTGTTCAAGAAGGACGTTCCGGCCATGTATATCGCCGACGGTCACCACCGCAGCGCCGCCGCCGCATTGGTGGGTCAGGAAAAGAAAGAGAACAACCCCAACCATACCGGCAAGGAAGAATACAATTTCTTCATGACGGTGATTTTCCCCGACAACCAGCTCAACATCATCGACTACAACCGCGTGGTGAAGGATTTGAACGGCCTGACGAAAGACCAGTTCATCGCCGCCCTCGGCGAATCGTTCGAGGTGAAGGATATGGGTACCGAAATCTACAAACCCTCCTGCCTGCACGAATTCAGCGTCTATGTGGACGGCCATTGGTTCAAGCTCAACGCCAAGCCCGGCACCTTCAACGATGCCGACCCCATCGGTGTGCTCGACGTGACGATCCTTTCCAATCTCGTTCTCGACAAGATTTTGGGCATCAAGGATTTGCGTACCGACAAACGGATTGATTTCGTAGGCGGTATCCGCGGTCTGGGCGAACTCAAGCGTCGTGTGGACAACGGAGAGATGAAGGTGGCTTTCGCCCTCTATCCGGTCAGCATGAAGCAGATCATCGACATCGCCGACAGCGGCAACATCATGCCGCCCAAGACCACCTGGTTCGAACCTAAACTGCGTTCGGGTCTGGTAATCCACGAGTTGGTATAACAGATCGTCTGCGTTTTTCCGTTCCGTGAGGGACGGGAGGAAGGCGGCCGAGGGAACCTCGGCCGCCTTTTTTATATTTTCATTAATTATCAATACTTTGCCACGAAAACATTTCTAAACAAAACTTAAAAAAGCCTAAAAAATGTTAAAAATGAGATAGATTCTGTTCACCCAAGAAAAAACATGCTTAATTTCGAAACGCAAATGTTCAACTGAAATTGAAATTATGGATAAAAATTTTACAGACGAAGAAGGCTTGGAAACCTTCCTGCAGAACAAGATTCCGCAACAGCTCGACACGAACGCCCTCCGTATGTTAGCCGGAATGGCGAAGGAACATCATCAACGGCTTCAACGCTATGTGTACAGCCTGTGCCATGATGAGGCTCTCTGCAACGACCTTGTGCAGGACACTTTCCTCGCGGCCCAGCAGCAGATGGAGCGGGGCACCTACATCGAAAGCGGCAAGGCTTACGCCTGGCTTTGCGCCATTGCGAAGAATCTGCTGATGGACCACTATCGCCGGGACATCCGCTGCAATGAGCAACTGTCGCTCCACCACACGCAGATTTGCGAGAATTTAGGTTGGTCGTCCGATAATTGGGGCGATGTGGCCATCTACAAGATGTTTGATCGCGACCTACCTGTGGCGTCCGAGAAGCGACGGAAACGGATTTCCGACAATATCGGCATTCTGATGAAGACAAGATTCAAAGCCTTGTCGTTGAGCGATGAAGAACGCGACCTGCTGTGTCTGCGCTATTGCAACGAAAAGATATTCAGGGATCTTTCAGCGCGGAGCGGGGAGCCTCTTTCTACGGTGATGAGCCGTTATTACACCACCTTGAGGAAAGTGCGTAAACAGCTTATGGACATGGACGCACAAGGGCTCTTTGAGAAAGAGTTGTCTTTGCCTCAGATGAACGCCTATATCCGGCGGAAAGAAAGCTGCATCGCACCCGATGTGAAAGAAGCGCGGCAACGCGACCGTCTGCAGAAGATAGTCGCCTATGCCCGTCGGAACAACCGGCGCGACGATCCGGAGGAGGGTGTGCTGGAGGTGGCCCGCTAACGGTAGATTTGCGGAGAGACGCTCCTGTCGGCGTCTTTGGGCAACGTGCCGAAAAGGTAATAGGTCTTTCCCTCGAAAAGCAGGGTCGGAACCGTGTCGGGAATACCGTCGGCCGTTCCGTCCGTCTTTTCGGCAAGCGCCACGGCGGGGAGGATATAGTCGGGATGAACCACCAGTATGGCGGGAATATCTAAAATCCGGTTGCAGATCTGAAAGAAGAGCACCGCCCGGTCTTGAATGTCGCCGGAGCCTTTGCGGTGGAACATAAGGTCGGCGGGCAGGGTTCTGCCCGCCAGTTTGGCCGATTGCTTGTTTTGCGCCCCTATATGTTTCTCGATGAAATCGGCCAGGGCGAGCAGTTGGATTTCCTGTCGCTCGCGCTCGGAAAGCGTGTGCTGCACGTCGGCATCCTGCTTCTGTTGTACCTGATTGTCCAAATCCACCTTGAAACGATAGAGCAAGGTCTTGGACATCGGCTCGCTGAAAGGCGCTTCGGCGCACAGCCAGAAATCGCCCGCGGGGAATGCGCTTTCGATTTCGGCGATACGTTCGTTGTAGACATAGGTCTGGAACTGGCCGTATAAGGGCGCGAGGCGCAGTCCGGCAGGATTGAACACCAGCGAAAGCGGGAGGGTGGCCGTGGCGAACGCCTGCTTATAGCAGAACACCTGCGAGCCCATCTCCTTCTTGGAAAGCTTGACATCGGCCAGATAATAGTCGTTGTTGCCGATGGTGACGAAAGGCATATCGTATATCTTCTCGTAGAAAGGAAGCAGGACCACCAGGCGCTCGCCCTTTTCGCCTTTCAGCCGTGCCAGACGCGCATCGTAGCCGGTCTGATTGAGCATGAACACCGTGAAACCCAAGTCTTCCCCATGTTTGGATTTGACGAAGAGACGTTCGGCGAATTCCTTTATCAGTTGATAGTAAAGCCAGTCGTTGAGACCCAATTCTTCCTTGTATTGATAGAACTGAAACAAGACGGGATTGAAATCTTCCTGCGCCAGATATTCCCAGAATTTGGCCACGTTCTTCTCTTTCCCTTTTCCCAAGGTGGTGGCCCGTAGCGAAGAGGCGTAGTAGATGCGGATTTCGGTTCCGTAGAACTTGTAGGCGATATATTGTTTGGTGACGGATTGCGCCACGGCCTCGGTTCCCGCGCCCTCGAAATAGGTGTAGGGTCTGGGGGCGGGGATAGGGTTGGGACGGGCGAACACCGCGGGGTCTTGCAGCGTGAACGCTGAGTCTTGTAGGGCGGCAGCGGTTTTGGAGCAGAGGAGCCCGCATTCGGTAAAGGACGGGCGGGTGCGTATCGTCAAGGGGTATTCCGACCATTCCTTGCTCACCATCACCGAGAAATCGTGATTGTTCTGCCGTTGCATCTCCTCGAAATCGCCCACGGTGTTGGCCTTGATGTTCTCGTTGAACCAATCGGTGACCGTTTCTTTCACATTGAGAAAGCTTTCCTTGAGCGCTCCCGCTTTCTCCTTGGCTTGTTCCTTCAAGCCTTTCCCTTGGTCGATGATCTCGTCCTTGAGGTCGATGGCGGCGTCTTTGATCTGTTCTTTGACGGCCTCGCTTTTGTCTTTTAAATCTTGTCTGTTTTCTTCTTTGCGTGCCTGACGGACACTGTCTTCCACGGGCGTCTGCATGGAGGCATAGGCGCCGGCGGGGATGCCTGCGGCGAGCAGGGTGGTGAAGAGGAGGGTGAGGATTCGTTTCATAATGTGCGAAGATAGGGAAAAAGATGTAAATTTGGGCGTAAATATACGTGCGATGAAGCGCAAAATTTTTAAAATTATAGCGGGGACGGCGGTGTTGGCGGGACTTTTGTTCCTGTCGGGTTGCGGTGCCCAGCGCAATCTGTGTCCGGCCTACGACCGGCCCTACAAGGTGGAGCCACTGCCGTATTGAGCCTATGTTTCGATTGGAGCGGAAATATCTTCGGCATGTTCTTGTCGTTCTTATAGCCCTTCTTGGCGGCAGGGTCTGCGCCCAGGTGCAGGTCTACGAGGATTATGTGCCCGAGAAGCAGGTGCTTTACATGAAGCATAGGTTCTTCTATGCGCAAATCCATACGGGAGGAGGCACCCTCGGCTATGAGCAGGGGCGATTGAACCGCAAGTTCAATTATTCGGGTTGGAATGTGGAGGTGGCCACGCAGATAAATCCCAAGACCAAGGCGGTGAACTGGTATCGTGCGGGACGTTCGTATAAATATGGTATGCTCAACAGTTTCATGATATTGCGGGGCGGTTATGGCGGTCTGTGGGTGTTGAACGACAAGCCCTATTGGGGCGGGGTGCAGGTGTCTTTGTCGTATCGGGGCGGCTTTTCGTTGGGGCTGGCCTTTCCGCAGTGGGTGTATGTGATATACGACAGCGAAGGTCAGGATATACGTCTGGAAAAGATGTCCGCCGACAATCCCCGTCACAAGGATGTGGCCTATGTCTTGGCGCGGAGTTCTATATTGAAAGGCTTTTCGGGACTGCGACCCTATCCCGGCGCCTATGCGAAGGTGGGTTTGGATTTTGAGTTCGGCAAGGTGGAGGAACGCAGTCACACGCTGGGTTTCGGCGTGCTCTACGATTGCTATTTCACGCGCATTCCGTTGATGATGGAACGGAAAAATCCTTTCGGCTTCCTCAATTTCTACATCGAGTATAAATTCGGTATGCGCTACGGCGCACGGTAAAAGAAACGACAGACTATGGCAGACGGAACGACTTTGGCGAACGGGGTGAGGCCGCGGATAGAGGCCTCCTGGCTGGAGGTGCTCGCACACGAGTTCGAGAGCCCTTATTTTGCAGAACTGAAAGCTTTTTTGGTGGAGGAGAAGAGACATTATGCCGTGTATCCTCCGGGAAACCTCATTTTCAACGCTTTCAACACCACGCCTTTCGACAAGGTCAAAGTGGTGCTGATAGGGCAGGATCCCTATCACGAACCCGGGCAGGCCGAGGGACTTTGTTTCTCCGTGCCCGACGGCTGTCCTTTCCCGCCGTCGTTGGTCAATATCCTCAAAGAGCTGGAAAGCGATCTGGGATTTCCCTTTCCTGCGAGCGGACATCTGGGCAAATGGGCGGAACAGGGCGTGTTCATGCTCAACGCCACCCTCACCGTGCGCGCGCATCAGGCCGGTTCCCACCAAAGACGAGGCTGGGAAACCTTTACCGATGCCGTCATCCGAACGCTTTCCGAAAAGAAAACCGGTCTGGTGTTCTTGTTGTGGGGCAGTTACGCCCAAGCCAAATCCGCGTTGATAGACACGAGCAAGCATCATATCCTCAAAGCGGTGCACCCGTCGCCCCTCTCCGCCTACCGGGGCTTTTTCGGTTGCAAGGCTTTCTCGAAGACCAACGAGATTCTCCTCGCGCAAGGAATGACCCCTATCGATTGGCGGCTCTGAAAGGGCACCGCTTTCAACATGGTTTTGTTTATTACTTGCCGAAGGGGTAGGGCGGGCATCGCGACAAAAGCGATATTTTCGCAAACAGCAAGGGTTTTGTGGAAACAAGACCGAAAACGATAAGAAACAAGAAACGTTATGTTGTTACAAATCACATCGGCCATCGACACGATGGTCTCCTTGCCTGAAACGGGAACGGCTTTGGCGCAGACACAGGAAAAAATCCCCATTCTCGAGTTGGCCATGAAAGGCGGCTGGATCATGATTCCTATCCTCGTGCTGCTTTTCGTGAGCATCTATGTATTTGTGGAGAGGCTCATCGTCATCAACAAGGCTTCGAGAAACGAGAACGGCCTGGTGGATTCGGTGCGCGACTACGTGCTGGGCAACCGTCTGGATTCCGCCAAAACGCTCTGCCACAACACCAATACGCCCACCGCGCGCATTATGGAAAAAGGCATCGACCGCATCGGCAAGCCCGTGGAGAATATCAAGTCGGCTATGGAAGACGCGGGCAACCTCGAGGTGGCGCGTCTGGAAAGGAACATCGGCTGGCTCTCCACCACGGCGGGCGCGGCGCCCATGATAGGCTTCTTAGGTACGGTGACGGGTATGGTGCGCGTTTTCTTCGATATGGCCTCCCGCGGCAGCAACATAGAAGTGGATACCTTGGCTCACGGTATGTATCAGGCTATGGTGACCACGGTGGCGGGGCTTATAGTGGGCATCATCGCCTATATCTGCTACAATTTCATCGTGGCGCGCATCGGTCGGGCGACCCATGTGTTCGAACGCCGCTCGTCCGAGTTCATGGATTTGTTGAACGAACCTGTAAAGTAGCAGGATTATGGCACTGAAATCGCGCTATAAGCAGGATTTGAATTTCAGTTCGGCCTCCATGTCCGACCTGGTGTTCCTGCTGCTTATCTTTTTCATTCTGCTTTCGACCATGGTGAGTCCCAACGCCATCAAACTGCTCTTGCCCAACAGCAACAGCCGCACGATGGCCAAGCAGAACTACACCGTGTATATCAACGACCAGTATCAGTATTTTGTGGAACAGACCTATGTGGAGGGCGCGGATCTGGAAGCCGAGATTCATGCCTTGACCCGGGAAAATCCCGACGCCACGATTGTGCTGCGGGTGGACAAGACCGTTCCCGTGCAATATGTGGTGCGGGTGATGGACGCCGTCAACACGGTGAACGAGCGTACGGGCCACAAACTGAAAACCATTTTGGCAACCGCGCCCCATGAATAACGAAGAGAAAAACGAACGGAAAGCCCGCCTTTGGGCGTGGACGGTGAGTTTGCTTTCGGCGGGCGCCTTGTTCTGCGTCCTGTATTTCTGCGGCATGTACCGGCCTTTTCCGCCTCCTCCCGAATATGGCATGGAGGTGAATCTGGGCTATTCGGACGTGGGAATGGGCGACAGGCAGGAGATGAATCCTATGGCCGAACCGATAGAACCGGTGGAGGCCTCCGAACCCGAGGAGGACGAAGAAACGGTGCTGACGCAGACCGAGGAAGAGGCGCCCGCCTTGCCCAAGGTGACCCCCAAGCCCAAACCCCGGCCTGCCGTAAAGCCTGCGCCGGACAAGCCCAAGGTACAGGAACAGGTGCGCGAGGAAAAGGAACCCGAGTTGAACCCGCTGGCCCTGTATCCTGGAAAACGCAAGGGCACCGACAATTCCGCCCAGGGCGAGACCTCGCAGAACGGCGATCAGGGCAAGCCTACGGGCGATGTGAACGCCACGGGCTACGAGGGCAACGGCGGCAGCGGAGGCATTTCGTTCTCGCTCAACGGCCGAACCTTGAAATCTTTGGTAAAACCCACGTATAATTCGGAAGAAGAAGGCGTTGTGGTCGTGAGGATTTGGGTGAACCCCGCCGGAACGGTCACGCGCGTGCAGGCAGGAGTGAAAGGAACCACCACTTTCGATCAGAAACTCTGGCAGACCGCCGAGAGCGCCGCCCGGCAATCCCGTTTCGTGCCGAAGGAAAGCGCGCCCGCCGAACAGGTGGGCACGATCAGCTACCGATTCGTAAGAGGCGCGTAAACGCGTCTAACTTCTTCTCTGCCGCACGGCTTCGTAGAGCATCACGCCGTTGGCCACCGACACATTGAGCGATTCGATACTTCCCAAGAGCGGAATGCGCAGTTGCCTGTCGCAGAGTTTGAGATATTCGGGACTCACGCCGTCTTCTTCCGAACCCAAGATAAAAGCGGTGGGAAGCGAGAAGTCGGCCTGGGTGTATTCGAGGGAAGCCTTTTCGGAGGCGGCGTAGACCTGCACGCCCGAAGCTTTGAGGTAGTGGATGACGGTTTTCAGGTTTTCTTCGCGGCACACGGGCACGCTCATCAACGCGCCCGCCGAGGTCTTGATAGCGTCTTCGTTCACGGGGGCGGAGTTCTGCATGGGCACAATCACCGCATCCACGCCCGCACATTCGGCGGTGCGCACCATAGCCCCGAAGTTGCGCACATCGGTCACACGGTCAAAAATCAGCAGCAGAGGCGTTTTGCCCTGTTCGAAAAGACCGGGAAGAAGGTCCTCTATATGCGTGTATTCCACGAGCGAAAGATAGGCCACCACGCCTTGATGATTGCTGTTGCAGAGAAAGTCGAGCCGCTGCCGGGGCACATAGACGGCATGCAGGTGCCTTTCGCGGATGAGGGCGTCGAGCGTTTTGGCGATATCGCTTTGCAGACCTTTCTGAATGATGATTCTTTCGAATTCCTTGCCGGCTTTGAGCGCCTCGATGACGGGACGCAGGCCGTAGATCATGTTCTTGGGCTGCTTGGGACGTTTATACATAAATCGCGGTTTCGTGCCTTGCGGGCTTTTATTACCTTTGCGCGGCGTGATTAATAGGTTGCAAAGATAAACGAAAAGTGCCGAAAATAGCTTTTTATACATTGGGATGCCGCTTGAATTTTGCCGAAAGCTCGGGGCTGGCGCGCGAATTCGCCGCCCAAGGCTTCGAGGTGGTGGATTTCGGGCAGGCGGCCGATGTGTATGTGGTGAACACATGCACCGTGACGGCCGCCGCCGAAAAGAAATGCCGGCAGATTATCCACCAGGCGCACCGTCTCAATCCGCAGGCCAGGATTGCCGTGGTGGGGTGTTTTTCGCAGCTGCGGCCCGAGGAGGTGGCGGGATTGGAGGGCGTGGACTGGGTTTTGGGGACGCACGACAAGCACCTGCTGCCCGATTATGTGCGGGGTGTGAAGTCTATGGAAACGGGCGTTGGCGTGGGCGCTTTTGTTCCCACCTATTCGTCGGTGGGGCGCACCCGCTCGTTCTTTAAGGTGCAGGACGGTTGCAACAATTTCTGTTCGTACTGCGCCATTCCCTATGCACGGGGCAGGAGCAGGAGCGACACCGTGGTGCGCACCCTGCGCACCGCGGAAGAAATCGCCGCGTCGGGAGTCAGGGAAATCGTGCTGACGGGCGTGAACATAGGCGATTTCGGCCACGTGCATAACGAAAGTTTTTTGGATCTGCTCAAAGCCTTGGATACGCTCGCGGGCGTGGAGAGAATCCGCATAGGCTCGGTGGAACCCGATTTGCTCTCGGACGAAATCATCGATCTGGTGGCGGGTTCGCGCAGACTCATGCCCCATTTCCATATTCCCTTGCAGGCGGGCAACGACGAGGTGTTGAAGCAGATGCGCCGTCACTATACCCGCGCTTTCTATGCCGGGAGAGTGGAAAGAATCCGCAAGGTGCTGCCCGATGCCTTCATCGCCTGCGATTTGATTGTGGGTTTCCCCACCGAGACCGACGCCTGTTTCGAAGACGCCTACCGCTTTGTGGAAGGGCTGGATCTGAGCGCCTTGCACGTTTTCAGCTATTCGCACCGCAAGGAGGCCGCCTCGTCCCTGCTCAAAGAAGACTACGAACCGGCGCGCAAGGCCGAGCGCAGCGCGCGCATGCACGCGCTGTCCGATATGAAAAAACAGCGTTTTTATGCGCGCTTCCTCCACAGCGTACAGCCCGTGCTGTGGGAATCGGACGAGCAGAACGGCAACATGTTCGGCTACACGCCCAACTACCTGCGGGTGGCGGGCGCGTTCCGTCCCGAAAGAATCAATACCGTGGAGGAGGTACGATTGGAAGAACTGTTCAAGGACGGAAACAAGGATTGGTGCCTGAAAGCAGGTTGTTGAAAACTTTTGCTTTTGTAAGTGTTTCAGAAAGAATGCTCTATATTTATATCTTTCAAAAAGAAAGGCTTAGCGTTTTCAACATGGAAAAAACTGAGCGAAAGAAAGATAGATAGGTTATCAACAGAATTAACAGTTAATAAAGTCCTGCCTTTCGGAGAGGGGGAAGCCTTGCCTCGGTTGTATTTTTGCAACCTATGATGAACGATATAACCAACCAGAAAAAACGGGCGGCTTTCCGAAACGCTCTTTCCGACAGTTCGATTTTGGAACAGGGTAAGTTGCCGCCGCAGGCCCTCGATGTGGAGCAGGCCGTTTTGGGCGCGCTGATGATAGACCCCGAGGCGGTGACCAACTCGATAGACACCCTGCGTCCCGAATACTTCTACGACCCCAAGCACAAGGTCATCTATGCGGCTATCAACAACCTCTTCAACCGTTCGGAAGCGATAGACATCCTCACGGTGACCAACGAGCTCAAAGCCACGGGGCAGCTGGAAGTGGCGGGCGGCGCCTATTATGTGGCCAACCTCACCAACAAGGTGGCTTCGTCGGCGCATATCGAGGAACACACCAAAATCGTTCAGCAGAAATACATCCAGCGCGAGTTGATTCACATCGGTTCGGATATCACGAAGAACGCCTACGAAGACACCTCCGACCCCCTGGATTTGCTCGACGAGGCCGAGTCGAAGCTTCTGACCATAGGCGAGAACAATTTCCGCAGCGACTACACCGACATGAAACTGCTGGTGAACGAGGCGATCAAGGAGGTGGAGGCCATTTCGAAAGTGGAGGGCGGCATGAGCGGTCTTCCCTCGGGTTTCCCGGATTTGGACAGCATGACCAGCGGCTGGCAGAAAGGCACCTTGTTGATTATGGCGGCCCGTCCCGGTATGGGTAAGACGGCCCTGGCGCTGACTATGGCCCGCAATATCGCCGTGGATTTCAAGAAGCCCGTGGCCGTTTTCTCGCTCGAAATGTCGTCGGTGGAACTGGTCACCCGTCTGATTTCGGCCGAGACCCGCATCAACGGAAAGAAACTCAAGCAGGGCGATCTGAAAGACTACGAATGGCAGTGGCTTTACAGCAAGGTGGGGCCGCTTACCGAAGCCCCTCTCTATATAGACGATACGCCGGCGCTTTCGATGTTCGAGCTCCGCGCCAAATGCCGCCGCCTCAAACAGCAGCACGATATACAAATGGTGTTTATCGACTACTTGCAGTTGATGCGGGGCGGGGATGCCTACAAAGGCAACCGCGAGCAGGAAATCAGTCAGATTTCACGCCAGCTGAAAGGTTTGGCCAAGGAGTTGAAGATTCCTATCCTGGCCCTTTCGCAGCTGAGCCGTGCGGTGGAGACCCGCGGCGGCGACAAGAGGCCGCAGCTGTCGGACTTGCGCGAATCGGGCGCTATCGAACAGGACGCCGATATGGTGATGTTCATCTATCGCCCCGACTACTACGGACAGGAGCAGGAGGGCATGGTGGACGGCGAGTCGGAATTGGACATCGCCAAGCACCGCAGCGGCAAGACGGGCAAGGTGAAGTTGCGTTTCATCAAGGAATTCGCCAAGTTCGAGAATATGGTCACCTCCGATCTGGGGGGCGATGCTTCGTCGGCCTATCAGAACATGATGCCGAACACGAGTTTCGACAATCCTGCCGGTATGGGGGCGGGTCCCTCGGTGGTCACGATGCCTTCGTCGATCAATTCCGATATTCCCGTCGACAACGGCGAGGCGCCTTTCTGTCTCACGCGTCCGTCCCGAAGAGGTTTTTAGACGATAAGGGTGATGAGCAAACGCGGTCTGCTTTCGGTTCTGTTGACGGCGCTCCTGTGCTTCGGCGCGGGAGGTTTCTGCCGCGCCTCGCAGTTGCTGCTGCCTATGGACCGCGACCAGAGCAATCATCTCAAAGCCTATGGCGTGGCCTATTGGGTGTTGGCCAACGGAGGCGAGATCAGTTGGTTGCTCAACTATCGGGGCGGAAGTTTCCTTTTGCCTTACAGCCGTGAAATCGAGAACGAATGCGCCTTGCGCGACGTGCGGGCGCAGGTGCTTTCGGACGTGCAGGTGCGCGCCCTGCGCGAGCAGATTGCGTCCGCTTCGTCGAATATGGACGAGGTTCCCTTGCAGAAAGCCCCGCGTATCGCGGTCTATTCCCCCAAGAACAAGCTGCCGTGGGACGATGCCGTGACCTTGGTGCTCACCTACGCCGAGATTCCCTACGATGTGGTCTACGACGGGGAGGTGCTGTCGGGAGAGTTGCCCCTCTACGATTGGCTGCATCTTCATCACGAGGACTTTACGGGACAGTTCGGCAAATTCTGGGGCGCTTACGGGCGGCAGGAGTGGTATAAGGAGGACGAGGCCGCGCAGAAGGCTATGGCGGCGAAGTTCGGTTTCGGCAAGGTATCGCAGCTCAAGCTGGCGGTGGCGCACAAAATCCGCGATTTTGTGCTGGGCGGGGGCTTCCTCTTCGCCATGTGCTCGGCGCCGGACAGTTACGATATCGCCTTGGCCGCCGAGGGCGTGGATATCTGCCAGCCACCCTTTGACGGCGATGCCATGCAGAGCGATGCCCAGCAGCGCCTGGATTTCAGCAAAACCTTTGCGTTCAAGGATTTCCATATCGTCACAGACCCCTATGCCTACGAAGTGTCGGATATCGATGTCACGTTGAGCCGCCCCAAGACGCTCAACGAGAAGAACGACTTTTTCAGCCTGTTCGAATTTTCGGCCAAATGGGACTGGATTCCCACCATGCTCTGTCAGAACCACGAAAGGCTCATCCACGGCTTCATGGGACAGACCACGGCTTTCCGCCGCAGTATGCTCAAACCCGAGGTGGTGATATTGGGGCAGAACGAGGCCTTGGGCGAGGCACGTTATATCCACGGCACCTACGGAAAAGGCACATGGACGTTTTTGGGCGGTCACGATCCCGAAGATTACCAGCATTTTGTGGGCGATCCACCCACCGATCTCAATCTGTACCCGTCTTCGCCCGGATACAGGCTTATCCTGAACAATATATTGTTTCCCGCCGCCAAGAAAGAGAAGCAGAAGACCTGAGCGGGATTTATCGGCGCTTGCGCACGGGATTGCCGAACAAGTCCCTCTGTTCGAACAGGTCCAGCTGATTTTCGTCCGAAAGCGTTTCTTCGGGCAAGTCCACGTTTTTGTAGTATTCGCGCAAGGCTTTCTTGACAAGTTGGCGGAAGCCTATCTTTTCGTAGGCGCAGACTCTGTCGTACCGCCGTTTTTCCCTGTCGGACAAGGCAAAACTATATTTGCGGAACTTGATTTTAGGCTTGCGTTTGGCGGCAGATACGGCCATCGTTGTGGAAGATTAGCGTTTTGATTTCTTGGAGGGCGTTCCCGAAGGCGCGGAGGGGTCGATTTTTTCGAAGACCTGCAAGGCTCCCGTGCTTTCGTGCAGCTTGATACGGTAGCCGGCGAGCGGGGGAAGGGTGCGCACATAACCCCATTGCGACACAAAGACTTCGCGTTGGCTCAGGACATCGCCGTTATACAGGATTTCGGCTTTCACTTTGGCCGGTACCCGGAAAGCGAAGCCTGCGGCGGCTTTGTCGGTTTCCTCGGCGGTCATGGAGGGCAGGGGCGTCAGTTGCAGGGAGAGCACATCCAGGTTGTCTCCGCTCTCTCCCGACATTTTCTCGATGCCTGCCTCGGGACTGAAATACGCCACGGCGTAGGAGGTCTTTCCCTCCTGCGGCACCACCTCGAATTTATAACGGAGGTCCTCTTTGCGCATCGTGCCCGTAAAGCATTCCAACAGACGGTGTTCGTTGCTTTCCAACTGCTGATACATGAATTTGAGCGTGCCTTCGGGGTAGGGCACCTCTTGCAGTCCCGAAAGCAAGTCGGACTGGTTTTTCCGGATTTTGAGGATTTGGTCGGCCATGGTGCGGGCCTGCTCAAAGAGGTTCTTTACATCGATGCGGGGCGTGAGGATTTTTTCGATGACCGTGGCCGTGTCGCTCTTGTGACGGACCACGACCGTATCGAAACGACGGCTGGCGTTGAGGGCGGCCACGGGCGCGAAATCGGCACGGGCGTCGGGATGCGGGTTGTTTACCTTCTCGGGCGCGTCCTCTCCGCAGGCAGGCATGGGCCTGGCCGGCGGCATCATCTTCGCGTCGGGCAGGTTCACGCCCGATAGAATCCCCTCGGGCGAGAGACGGAGCGAAGGAAAGTCGGGGCCTTCCACCTTATAGGTCTGCGCGGGGTCGGCCTTCCGAAGCGTATGGATGCGTATCTCCTTGATTGTATAGAGGGTTTTGTCGGTTTTGATAGCGGGAAGTTTGAGCAGTTGTTCGGCGTAGTCGCTGTAAATGCCCCGTTCGAGATAGGTTTTCTCGACCGTGATTTCCACTTCGAGCGTGTTTTGCGGCAGACAATAATACAGACCCGCGGAACCCTCGAACCAGGTATCGCCCGTGTTCTCCACCTTGTGCACGCTGTATTGGCCGTAGAGCGGCAAAACCCACAGGCAGGCGCCTGTCAAAAGCAGAAAGGTTATCTTTTTCATACTGCGAAGGTAATAAA
>CAZEOJ010000030.1:1821-14579 GCA_964513825.1 uncultured Bacteroidaceae bacterium | reverse complement strand
AGAGGAAGAGGCAGCTGTCGCCGTAGCTCAGGAAGCGGAAATCGTGGGCGAGGGCGTAGCGGTAGGCGTCTTTCCAGGCGTCGCCGATAAAGGCGGAGACCAACAGCAGCAAGGTGCTTTTGGGTTGGTGGAAGTTGGTGATGAGGCCCTTGCAGAAAGCGAACGCGTAGCCGGGGGCGATCATGAGCGAGGTGTGCGCGTGGAGTTGCGCAAGCCCTCGCCCGTCCATATAGGCCAGCAGGTGTTGCAACGCCTCCTCGGGGCTTATCCTCTTGCGTGCGTCGGCGCAGGTCTCGTAGGGATCCCATTGGTTCACCTCAAACTCACCGCCCGCCAAAGGCCCCTCTCCGCAGGCCAGTTTCACCCCCATCCAGTAGAGCGACTCCATGCTGCGCATCGAGGTGGTGCCCACCGCCACAAGGGGTTTGTTCTCGCGCACGGCCCGCAACAGGTTCTCTATCAGCGAAGCGGAAGCTACGATATGCTCGCTGTGCATGGCATGTTCGCCCACCAATCCGGCCTTGACGGGCTTGAACGTGCCCGCTCCCACATGGAGCGTGATGAAATCGCGCTCCACGCCCCTTTGCCGCAAATCGTCCAGCACCTGCTGCGTAAAGTGCAGCCCGGCGGTGGGAGCGGCCACAGAGCCGTTGTGCCGCGCGAAGACCGTTTGATAGCGCAAGGTGTCGCCCTCCTCGGCCTGGCGGCGGATATAGGGCGGAAGCGGCACTTTTCCCGCCTCCTCCAGCATTTCGGCAAAACTCAGACCGGCAGGTGTCCACGAAAACTCTATCTCGAAATCCTCGCCCGCGGCGGCTATTTTGACGGCGTTCAGACAACCCGTGCCGCCCTCGGCCACGGGAAATTCCATACGCAGAGCCCCCTGCTTCCAACGTTTGTTGTTGCCTACCAAGCATTTGAAACGGCACGACCCTTTGGCGGAAAAGGCGGTCTCGATGTCGGCGCCTGACGGTTCCAGACAGAAAATCTCGATGCGCGCGCCGCCCTCGCCCTTGAAGAACACCAGGCGGGCCCGCACCACGCGCGTGTCGTTGAACACCAAGAACGCCCCCTGCGGCAGAAACTCGCCCACCTTGCGGAACACGCTCTGCGTCACCTCGCCGCCCCGGTACACCAAAAGCTTGGAGGCGTCGCGCTCGGGCAGGGGATAGAACGCGATACGCTCCTCGGGCAGAGGATAGTTGAAGTCTTCTATGTCAAGGTCGCGCGGGTTCGTCATAACGTCATGGAGTAGCGTCATAGAACCCCGTTAAAGGTTCTGCTCGTAATATTCATACAACTTTTCAAACAGATGATCACGCTGCGCGCCCCGAACATTATGTTCGTGGTCGGGATAGACGAAAAAGTCGACGGGAATCTTGCGGTCGATGCAGCGCTTCACGAACGTGGTGCTGTTCTTGGGCAGCACGGTCGGATCCAGCCCCCCTTGCAGCAACATCACCTTGCCCCGAATCGAATCCACCCGCTCGAGCAGATTGGCGGCGCGGTAGCCCTCGGGATTGTCCTGAGGCGTACCCATATAGCGCTCGCCGTACATCACCTCATACCACGCCCAGTTGATGACAGGCCCGCCCGCCGTGGTCACCTTGAACACATCCGGATAGCGCGTTTTGAGATTCAGCGCCATGAACCCGCCGTAGCTCCAGCCGTCCACGCCGATGCGGTCGGCATCCACGAACGGCAGCGATTGGAGGAACGCGATACCCTGCATCTGGTCGGCGGCCTCCGCCACCCCGATGTTGCGGTGTATGGCGCTCTCGAAAGCGAAGCCCCGGTTGGCCGAACCCCGGCTGTCCACCGTCCACACCACATAGCCCTGCTGCGCCAGAAAACGCAGGAACGTGCCGCAGGCATAGTTGTAGCCCTGGGTGATGAGCTGCGCGTGAGGTCCCCCGTACACATACACGATGACGGGATATTTCTTGGTGGAGTCGAAATCGGGAGGCAACAGCATACGTCCGTAGAGGGGCGTGCGGCCATCGGCGGCAGTGAGCTTGTACAGGCGGAATTCGGGCCGCACGTAGTCGGCCAGCACATCCCCGTAGTCGGCAATCACCTTCACCACATTTCCCATGTTGTCAATCACCTGAATGCGACGGCTCAACGCAGGCGCCGAATAATAGTCGATGAAGTATCTGCCCGTGCCGTCCATCTTTACCGAATGCACCCCGTCTTCCTGCGTCACACGGCGCACCTTGCTCTTGTCCACCTCCACCGCGTAGAGGTTCTGTTGCAGCGCCCCGTCCTTGGTGCCCATGAAATAGAGCGTCTTGCCGTCGGGCGAGAATCCCACCAACGACGTAATCATCCACGGCTCGTTGTCGGGCGTGATCTTGCGCAGCATCTTTCCGTTGGTGTTGTAGAGATAGGCGTGATTGTAGCCGTTGCGCTCGCTCAGCCACACAAACTGGTCGGGATGACCGGGACGGAACACGATACCCGTCTCAGGCTCCACATACACATCGCTGTGTTCCTCAAACACCACCCCTTTCACCTTGCCTGTTCCGGCATCATAACGCACTAATTTAAAATCCTTTTGATTGCGGTCAAGAATGCCCAGATACAAATCGCGGTCGTCGGGACTCCACACCACGCTCGTGATATAGGTGTGCGACGGTTCGGCGAAAGGTTCCAGCTCCACGGTCTGGAACGTCTCGGTGTTAAACACATTCACGCTCACCTCGTGCATGGTCTCGCCCGCGTGCGGATAGCGGATAAGCTCCGTCCACATCGAATCGTAGTGGTTGATAGGGTATTGGGTCACCATACTCTCGTCCATGCGGTAGTAGGCCAGGCGCGTGCCGTCGTTCGACCAGAAGATACCCTTGGTGATGCCGAACTCGTCGCGGTGCACGGCCTTTCCGTTCACGATACCCGTATCAAGGTCTTTCGTAATCGAATAGCGCATACCGTCGCGCAGGAAAAACAGATTGTTGTCGCGCGTAAAGGCTGTCAGTCCCGAAGCCGTGCTGAGCTCGAAGTTTGTTGCCTTCTTGTCCAACGAGCAATAAATCTGCGTCTCCGAATTGTCGCTGTAAAACACGAACACATGGTCGGGATTGCGCAGATAGAGGCAGGTGGAGGTCACCCTCCGGATCAGGGGAAAATGCTTGATTTGATGCTTTCCTCCCGCCTTCGTGATATCCTCGTTGAGCTTGTCGAGCGTAATCATGGGTTTTTCCATATCCGTCTCCACCACATGATAGAAAGCCGTGTCGTTCCGCAAAAACACATACACCGGCATACCGTCTGTCCGTTCCATCCACTGCAACTGGCTCGGCGCCCCCGGATACAGGTCGCGGTCCATCAGATGCCCGATTTCCAAAGACTTGCCCTCGGTGACGGCAGGCAGGGTCTCGAGCAGCTCGGCTTTCGGCGACTGGGCGGGAGCCGCCGCGAACAGCACGCCCACGGCACATGCACACACAAATAAACGCTTCGTTTTCATCTTTATCGTTTTTTAGTCGGAGGAATACTCCTTTACTTTGGCGCGATAGCTCGAGAACACATTGGCCCGCGAGATAAAACCCACGTATCTGCCGTGGTCGAGCACCGCGATGTTGTATTTATCGCTTTGTTGGAATTTCTTGGCCACCTGCGCCATGTCCTCGTGCCGCTGAATCACCATAGAGGGCACGTACATCAGGTCTTTCACATAGACCTTTTCGTAGAGGTCGGGACGGAAAATCACCGTCTTGATATCGTCGAGGAACACCACGCCGAGAAAGTTTCCCTGCGCGTCGGTAACGGGAAAGAGGTTGCGCGACGAGCGGCTGATGCTCTTGACCAACATGCCCAGAGTGTCGTCGGGGTGCATGATGATGAAGTTGGTCTCGATGGCCCGGTCGAGGCTCAGCATCGACAGCGCGAAGGCGTCTTTGTTGTGGGTGAGCAGTTCGCCCCGCTGCGCCAACGATTTGGTGTAGATGGAGTGGGGGTTGAAGCAACGGCTCACGATATACGAGGTGGCAGATACCAACATCAACGGAATAAAGAAGTTATAGCCGCCCGTCACCTCGGCCACCAAGAAAATGGCGGTGAGCGGCGCATGCATCACGCCCGCCATCAGCGCCGACATGCCCGCCAAGGCAAAGTTCTCCAAAGGCAGGTTGAGCCCTAATAGATTGAGCCCCTGCGCCACGAAAAGCCCTAAGAACGCCCCCACGAACATGGAGGGCGCGAACACACCGCCCACGCCGCCGGCGCCGTTGGTAAAGCCCATCGCCACCACTTTGAGCAGGCACAGCAAGGCCACATAGCCGAGGAACACCGACATCGACATGCGGTAGCCGTAGAAAAACGTGTTGTTGAAGATGCTCTCGGTGTTGCCGTTGAAAATATCGCTCAGAAACGAAAAGCCCTCGCCGTAGAGGGGCGGAAAGAGGAAGATGAGCACGCACAGCAGCACGCCGCCTATCAACACCCGCTTCCAGCCTTGCCGGATGCGGGCAAAGAACGCGCCTATCTTTTCGTTGGTGTAGAGGAAGTAGCACGACACAAGACCGCCTACCAAGCCTAAAACCAGGTAGAAAGGCAGGTTCTGCAAGTAGTAGTCGGTGGAGATGTCGAAATGGAACGTGGCCCTGCGCCCCGTGAGGAAAGCCGACGTGACCGCGCCCGTGGCGGAGGCCACCAAAATGGGGATGAGCGAGGTCATGGTGAGGTCTATCATCAGCACTTCGAGCGTGAACACCAGACCCGCCAGGGGCGCGCTGAAAATACCCGCGATAGCCCCCGCCGAACCCGCAGCCGTAAGGATGATGAGGCCGCGGAAGTCGAGGTTGAACGCCCGCCCGATGTTGGAGCCTATGGCCGCGCCGGTAAGCACCACAGGAGCCTCGGGCCCCACCGACCCGCCGAAGCCTATCGTAATCGTACACGTCACCAACGACGAATACATGCGGCTGCGCTTGATACGGCTGCGGGTTCGGCTGAACGCCTGCATCACACGGCTCACACCGTGACTTATCTCGTCTTTAAAGACATATTTTACAAGAATATACGAAATCGTCACGCCCACCAAGGGCAGGAACAGGAAAAGGTAGTTCTCTTTGTCGGCGCGGTTGAGGTTGAGCACCCATTCGCCGAAATAGAAGATCATGTTTTTGAGCAACACCGCCGCCAGACCGCTCAAAAGGCCCGTCAACACACACAGCGCCACTAAATAGCCGTTGTCGGAGAGAATTTTCTTCCGACGGGTCTCGAAGCTCGAGAGCCAGCGTTTGTGGTAGTGGTAGATGTTTCGGTTCATCGGTGGTCGCTGCTTGCCGCTTGCCGCAAAATGACGGCATAAGCTAACAAATTTACGAAAAAAGCGCGAAAAAGGGAGAATTACGCCAGATGGACAAGGGTGATGCCGCTCCCGCCGAACTGTTCCTCCTGGTCGGAAAACGATTCTACGTGCGGGTTTTTCGACAGTGCGCCGCGGATAAGCTGCCGCAGGATGCCGTTGCCTTTGCCGTGCAGGATTTCGAGATGCTTTTCGCCGTAGAGCACGGCTTGATCCACCAAATGCAGGGTCTTTTCCACGGCTTCCTCGCCCCGCACGCCCCGCAGGTCGATACGTGGCTTGAAGTGCAGCTGCCCTTCGGAGAGGTTCTCCACCTTCACCGAGCCCCGCCCGAGATTCTTTTCGTGTTGCAGGCTTTCTTGGGAAGACAGGGCAACCAATTTATCGAGAGGAAGTTGCATACGCATGTAGTCGAAGTCGACGCGGGCGGTGTTGCCTTGCATCTTCTCGATGCGGCCCACGGTCTTGGGGCTGTCTTTGAGCCGCGCCCACGCGCCCTCCCGCAACGGAATGGCAGGGCTCGGTTTGGCCTCGTCCACAGGATTTTGGGCCGGTCCGGTACTCTCCAAGGGCTCCGTAGCGTTCCACTGAGCCGCCTTGTCGTCTAACTCCCGCCGGGCCCGCCGTGTGGCCTCCTTTTCGGCCTGCGCCTCGCGGATTTCGCGTATCGTGCGCTCGATGTCGGCGTTGGCCTGTTTCACCAGGCTCCGCGCCTCGGCCTTGGCCTCGTTCATCAACTTGCTCCGGTGCGTCTCCAAATCGCGCACCAAACCCCTGTATTTCACCAAGGTGGAATGCAGCAAATCGTCGGCCACCTCCACCTCCTGCCGCTTCTTGTGCAATGTATGTTTCTCCACCTCAATCTGTTGCAACTCCTGCTCAAAGTTCAACTGCCGCCGCCCCACCTTGCGCGAGGCCGATTCCAGCACACTTTCGGGAAGCCCCGTCTTGCGGGCGATCTCAAAAGCGAACGAACTGCCCGGCAGCCCCTTGCGGAACACATACAGCGGACGCAGGTTCTCCTGGTCGAACAGCATCGCCCCGTTCACGATACCGGGATGACTTTTTGCCATCAGTTTCAAGTTGGTATAGTGCGTGGTGATGATGCCCCGCGCCCCCTTGCGCAACAGAAATTCCACCAAGGCCTCCGCAATGGCCCCGCCCACCTGCGGTTCGGTGCCGCTGCCCAACTCGTCGCTCAGAAACAACGTGTTCCTGTCGGCATGTTCCACCCAGAATTTCATGTTCTTGAGGTGAGAACTATATGTAGAGAGGTCGTTTTCAATTGATTGCTCATCACCTATATCCACAAAGATGTCGCGCACCACGCCCGCCTCCGAATCCTCGCGCATACTCACCAACAGCCCGCACTGCAACATATATTGCAGCAGCCCCACCGTTTTGAGGCATACCGACTTACCCCCCGCATTGGGCCCGGAAATCATCACGATTCTTTCCTCGTCCGAAAGCGACAGATCCAAAGGCACCACCGTTTTCGGGTCTTTGAGATAGAGCAACGGATGCCGCGCCTGCCGCCACACAAAACAAGGCTTGTTGTGCAGGATAGGCATCCCCGCATCGAGTTTCATGGCCAACAGCGCCTTGCCCCGCAGAAAATCCACCCGCACCAAAAAACGGTAGGCCGCTGTCAACACCCCCAAGAAAGGCCGCAGGAACGTACTGAAATTCTTTAAGATTTCTATGATTTCCACGCGCTCCTCGTTGCGGAGCTCCACAATCTCGTTGTTGAGGTTAAAGATTTCCTCCGGCTCCATGAACACCGTCTGCCCCGTGGCCGACACATCGTGGATAAAACCACGCATACTCTTTTTGTGCGAGGCGGTTACGGGAATCACCAAACGCTCGTTGCGCACCGTCACATCGGCCTCGTCCTCCACCCAGCCCTCTTTTTTGGCCAGGTCCATATACTTGACGATATAACGCTGGGTATCACCTGTTTTGCGGCGTATCAGGCTGCGTATGCGGAATAGGTTTTCCGAAGCGTTGTCGCGGATTTCGCCCGTGCGCGTCAGCAGCGTGTCGATTTTGGGCAGCACCTCGGGCACAATCTGCAACTGTTGCGCAAACAGGCACAGCTGCGGGTAGGCCTCCGCATCGAGTTTGTCAAAATAAGCCTTGATTTCGCAGAGCGTGACATACGAGGCGCGGAGCCGTCCCAAACCCTCCAAGGTGATATACGAACCCTGCACTTGAAGCCGTTTGAGCTCGTCGCTCAGATCAAAATAATCCTGCGAGGGAAAAGCCGCCTCCAGCATCAGCAGCGATTTGAATTCGGCGGTCTGCCGGAGATAGGTCTCCAACTTTTCGAAAGGGTGGAGCGGAGCGATTTTCGTGCACAGATTCCTTGCCGACTCGGTGATGCATTCTTTCTGCAACAGGCCGACAATGGTGTCGAAACCGATTTTCTGAACAAAAGAGTCGGGGTAGGTCATCGCGTCTCGTCGGCTTTCGCGTCGGTTTCTATCTTGTGATATACTTTCGAAGACGTCCATTTCTTGCGGGCGTAGGCCTGCATATCGGTCACGGTGTCCTTTTCGTCGATAATCTCCATGCCGATCATGGTCTCCACCATATCTTCCACGGTCACGATGCCCACAAAACTGCCGTATTCGTCCACCACCATAGCGATTTGCTCCCGTTTGCGGCGGGTCGGCTCGCCTCCGCCCGTCGCGTCCCCGCCCGTGGCCTGCTGCATACGGTTCCACAGGCTCAACAGCTTCTGACTCTCGGTAGCGATAAAGATAGGCCGCTTTATCTCCTTGAGTTTCACCTTGTGCTTGTCGGCGGCCACCAATTCAAACACATCTTTAAGCAGCACGAAACCCGTGATATTGTCGGGGTTATCGTTCTCATACACAGGGATGCGCGAATATTTCAGATAACTGCGTTCCTTATAAAACTCGTTCACCGTCATTTCCTCGCAGGCCGTCACGGTCACCATGCGCGGGGTCATGATGTCGCGCACCCGCAGGTCCTGCAACCGCAAGATACTGCGCAGACCCTGAATCTCCTCCTGCTCAAAGATGCCTTCCTTGGAACCCATGCTCACGATGGCGCTCACCTCCTCGCGGCTCACGCCCGGGTCTTTCTTGCCGCGCGACACTATCCACGAAATGCCCTCCGAAAGCACCACAAAAGGATAGCATACCCACATCAGAACCTGAATCACCCGCGCGGCGGGCAGGCACAGCCGCCGCCAATAGCGCGTCCCGATGCTTTTGGGCAGGATTTCGGAGAAGATGAGGATGATGAGCGTGAGCGAACCCGAAGCCACACCCACGTAGGCGTTGCCGAACACCGCGGCACTCTGCGCGCCCACGCCCGCCGCGCCCACCGTGTTGGCGATGGTGTTGAGCGAGAGGATGGACGAGAGCGATTTTTCCATGCGGTTCTTGTTGCGCGTAAAGACAAGCGCCGATTTCATGCGCCGGCGCAACGAACGGGTATAGCCGTTTTTGAGGAATTCTTCGCGCACCTCGTTTTTCACCACCTCGATATACGAAAGGGGCGTGGAAAGCAGCACCGCCTCCAATATCGAGCAGAGAAACGACACGCAGACCGCCAGAAGCAGATATACAATCAGAAGAAACATAGTTCCTTAGTCTTGCAGTTTTTCGCCAAAGGCCAGGTCGCCCGCATCGCCCAATCCCGGCACGATATACGACTTGGAGGTGAGTTCGGGGTCAATCGAGCCCACCCACAGCGTGCAGTCGCGGTGACCGAGTTTCTGACGCAGATAGTCCACGCCTTTTTGCGAGGCGATGACCGATACAAGATGTGTGAAGCGGGGTGTGCCATATTCCAGCAACGCATCGTAGCACACAGCCATAGAGGAGCCTGTGGCTAACATGGGGTCGCAGAGAATCAAGGTTTTGTCTTCCAAGTCGGGACAGGATACATAGTCCATCTTGATTTGGAAGGTGCCCGTTTCGTCGTGCTTGCGGTAGGCCGAGATAAAGCCGTTCTCGGCACGGTCGAACACCGACAGCAGACCTTCGTGCAGGGGCAGGCCTGCGCGCAGGATACTCGTGATGACAGGCTCCTGCGAGGGGGCTTGCATCACTTTCTCGCCCAAAGGTGTGGTGACGGTGATTTCGTGAAAAGGCAATTCCTTGCTGATTTCGAAGGCGAAGACACGCCCGATGCGACGCAGGTTTTCGCGGAACCGCATAGCGTCTTTCTGCACGCTTTCATCGCGCAACTCCGCCATGAACCGTAAAAACTGCGACGGTTTCTGATCCAAGATTTTTATTTCCATATCAAAGTGCGAATATATGAATTTTTACATTTTTCGGGAAAATGTGTAGATTTGCGGAGTTTTTGAAAAAACATAAAAACATGAAAAAACTTATAGTTCCCGTCCTGCTTTGCTTAGGACTGGTGGCTTGCAACAACAAAGCCAAAACCCCCGCGGTTGAGTGCGAAGACGCTCAGACCGAATGTGTAAAACAATGCCAGGCTCCCTGCCCCTGCGCCGACAGCACGATGTGCGAGAAGATGGAGTGCGGCGAGGACTGCATCTGCCACAAGGCTTGCAAGGCCGAATGTCCCAAGTGCACCTGCACCGACAAAGCGGCTTGCGAAACCAAAGCTTGCGCCGAAGATTGCATCTGCAAGACCCCTTGCAACAAGATGAAATGCGACAAGCCTTGCGAGAAGAAGTGCGACAAGCCCTGTGAGAAGAAGTGCGACAAGCCTTGCGAAAAGAAATGCGAAGAAGCGAAGTAAGTTTGCTCTTTCGACAGAAAAAGCCCGCCGTCAGGCGGGCTTTTTTATTATCCTACAATATCAAGTTTGGCGAATTTGGTGAGCAACGTTTTCTCACCCACGCCGGGAGCGGAAAAACGAACCGTGAGCTTGCGGTTGGGCCCTTCGCCCTCCGCGCTCACAATCACACCCTCGCCGAATTTGGCGTGACGCACTTTCTTGCCGGGAACAAGGGCCGAAGTATCGGCACCGCCGGCCGGCGCCGCGCCGCTTTCCACCTGCGAGAGTTTTTTAAACTTGCCTGAGGTGAGGTCCGGCTTCATTTTGAACGAAGACCCTCCCGGGAAGCGCGGCGCCGGCCGGGACAGCGGCGAAGCCGCTGTCTGCCGCATCCGCGGCAGCGGTGCCCACGAATCATCCATATCGCTCTCAAAGTCAATACCCTCGTAAGGATTCTTATCCAACACCTCGGGATTTTCGAGATGCTCCGCATCCAACTCCAGCAAGAAACGGCTCGGCTCGGTAAAATGCGTCTCCCCCCACCGCATCCTGCGGTTGGCGAACGACAGCCACAGACTCTTTTCGGCCCGCGTGGCCGCCACATAGAACAGCCGCCGTTCTTCCTCCACATCCTCGCGGTTGTTGACGCTCTGCGCCGACGGAAAAAGCTCCTCCTCGCACCCCACCACAAACACATAGGGAAATTCCAGCCCCTTGGCCGCGTGCACGGTCATCAGCGTCACCTTGTCCTGCTGCTCGTCGTCCTTCTCGTCCTGGTCGGTAAGCAAAGCCACATCCTGCAAGAAACGGTCCAGCGTCACCAGCCCCTCCATCCGCACCATCTCGCCCGTCTCCTCGTCCACCATCAGAGGCTCGCTCTCGCAAAACAGCTTCACCGAGTTGAGCAACTCTTCCACGTTGCCCATACGGTTCTCGCTCTCAGGCGTTTCCTCGGCCTTGTATTCGGCGGCCAGTCCCGACGCCTTCCAGATTTCGGACGCCAGTTGATAGGCATCGGTCTGCATCACCCGCGCGTGCAGGCTCAAAATGGTGTCCATCAAACTGAAAAGACGCGCACGTATACCCGAATTAATCATCGAGGCCACCTGCACCTTATAGGCCTGCAAAGCCTGGGGCGAGGTGAAAACGTCTTGCGGAACGCCAAGATTCACAAGTAAATCGGTAGGCAGCGACGACATCTCCGTCGACATTTCCGAAGAAGGTGTCGCCGAAAGCGAACCCGCGCGCAAATACTCCAGGCCGCGCCACGAGCCCCCGCCCGAGAGAATGCCCAACAGACGGAGCCGCGTCAGCGTGGTGTCGCCCACGCCCCGCGCGGGATTGTTGATGCAACGCAAAAGCGCCTCCTCGTCGTTGGGGTTCACCACCCAACGGAAATAACTCAATATATCCTTGATTTCCTTTCGTCTGTAAAAGCTCAATCCCCCGTAGATACGATAGGGTATATTGTATTTGCGCAACGCGTCCTCAATGGCCTTACTCTGGCTGTTGGTGCGGTAGAGCACCGCAAAATCCTTGGGACGCGCCTGTTCGCTCATCTTGATGTGGAAAATCTCTCCCGCCACGCTGTTCCCCTCGTCTATATCCGAGGCCGAACACAGCAGCCGCACCTTGTTTCCCGTTGCGTTCTCCGTCCATATCTCTTTGGGAATGCGGTCTTTGTTGTGCGAAATGATGGAGTTCGACAAAGCCACGATATGCCCCGTCGAACGGTAGTTCTGTTCCAGCTTGAAGCGCCGCGCCTCGGGGTAGTCGTGTTCGAAGTTCAGGATATTGCGGATATTGGCGCCACGGAAACTGTAAATGCTCTGCGAATCGTCGCCCACCACGCAAAGGTTCTTGTGTCCTGCCGCCAACTTCTTCACAATCAGATACTGCGCATAGTTGGTGTCTTGATACTCGTCCACCATAAGATAGCGGAAACGACGCTGGTATTTGAGCAGCACTTCGGGAAAATCGCGGAACAGCACGTTGGTGTTGAACAGCAGGTCGTCGAAATCCATAATCGAGGCCTGTTTGAGCCGATTGCTGTATTCCAAGAAGATACGCCCCAATTCGGGCATCCGCATCAAGGTGTCCTCCTCTTGATACGCTCCGTTCTCCGCGTAGTATTCCGCCGAAATCAGACTGTTCTTGGCCATCGAGATACGGTAGAGGATGCGCGAGTCCTTGTATTGTTTGGGATCCAAGTTGAAATCCTTTACAATCTTTTTTATCAGCGCCTTGCTGTCGTCCGTATCGTAGATGGAGAAACTTCTGTCGTAGCCTAAGAGGGGCGCGTCGGCCCGCAGGATTTTGGCGAAAATGGAGTGAAACGTGCCCATCCACAGGGCGCGGGCGGAGGGACCCACGAGGCGTGTGATGCGCTCGTTCATCTCGCGGGCGGCCTTGTTGGTGAACGTGAGGGCGAGGATGCGGAACGGGTCTGCCCCTTGTTCCAAAAGATAGGCGATGCGGTAGGTGAGCGTGCGCGTCTTGCCCGCGCCCGCGCCGGCGATAATCATCACCGGACCGTCGGTCTGTTCGGCCGCCGCCCTCTGTTCGGGGTTTAATCCGTCTAAAATACTCATTATAATTTTATTGTAGTGGTGTAAGAAGGCTCTCCGACCCTCCTTTCAAGGCTTGCGCCGAGGAGGTTTCTCGAACCGAGCGGACAAATGTACGGCAAATTTTGTATCATTGTAAAAGCAACACAGCA
>CAZEOJ010000030.1:0-1721 GCA_964513825.1 uncultured Bacteroidaceae bacterium | reverse complement strand
GTAAAAGCAACACAGCAATTACCGATGAACAGATTTCAACGCTACAACCCCTCCCGGCTTTGGCCGCCATTCATCCGCGCTTATAGGCAGAACGCCGCCGGCCAAAGGCTCACCCCCCAGCAGGAAAAATACCTGCGCTACGGCAACGCCCTCATCATCTTTGCCTTCGCGGTGGTGTGGTTTATCTTCTATCTGCCTTATTTTCAACATCAGGCCGATACAGGCTTCTTCGCCTATACCCACTCCTTCGCGCGTCCCTTCTTCGACTTCGACCAAACGCCCCGCGTCAACGAGTTTCTTTGGCGGTTTGTGAGTCAATTCTATATGAACGTGCCGCTTATCGTTCTCGTGGTGGGTTTGATGGTTTTGGGATTCTGCTACACCTGCAAGAAAACCGTAGGCCCTTACACACCTTTCCTGCTGCCGCTGTTCTTCTTGCTTTTCCCGTCCTACAATCTCGTGCAGGCCTCCACCGCCATCAGCCTGTGGCTCATCATGGCCGCCCTCACGGTCTATTTCAGCCTCACCCGACTGGCCGCCCGTCACCCCAACGGACTGCTGCCCCGCATCCTCATGCACACCTACGCGGTGGTGGCGGTTATGGCACTCTACTATGTGGCCGGCTATTGGGCCCTGCTTTTCGCTATCGCCGTCACGTTGGTGCACCTGATAGGTCTGCCTATGTCGTTGGGCGACAAGAAAGAAGGTCTTTTGCGCATACGGCTCTGGAGCTTGGGCATCACTTTGGTGCTGATGAGCGTTCTGGCCGTGGTCTGCCTGCACTACACGGGCTATACGCCTTTCAAGGCTCCCTGGTATGTGTGGGCCATGATTATCGTGTACGGTCTGGCCTGCATTCCCGGCCTCGTGCTACATGCCTACAACAACCGCAAGGTCTATATCTACGAATGGAAGAAACGGCAGGGCGAGGTGCTCGACGGCAAGCCCGCCCTCTCTCCGTCTTATAATGTATTGCTTTCGCTCATAGCGGTTTGTGTGGGTCTTGTGTTGTTCCTCTGCTCGCACGATGCCGAACGCCGCGCCGTAATCCGCGTGGAAAACGCTTTGCAGAAACAGGACTACGCCAAGAGTCTGGCGGTGTGCGAGCGTTATTTCAGCACCGAGAAAGCCTATCCGGGGCCTTTCGCCAAAAAGACCAAAGACCCTCGCGTATGTGCCCGCATGGAGGAGGCCTACAAATTCTCGCTGCTCATGGAGGGCAAGCTCAATCAAGACACCTTGGTCAAGAGCCTCTTCCCCGCTCCCGCCGAGGGTGTGCCCGTCAACAACTACATCTATATAAGTCTTTGCAATGCGTTGGGATTGAGTGATATGACGCTCGATTTGGTTTTGGGAAGCTTGGAGAAATACGGTATGCAGAACCGCTATTTAGAGCCGCTTTTGGAGTCGTCGTTGCAGGAGCGGCAGTTCGATATTTTCCGTCAGAGCCTTTACTACACCCGCCGCACGCTCAACGAGAGGAGTTTGTATCACTATTACCGCGGGCTCTCGAAAAACCTTTTGGTGTCGTATAAGGCCGAGGCGAATGGAGAGATTTCGGGAGAGGCCAGGACTTTTTCGCAGATTGCCGAAGGTGGCTTTATCGATGCGGCGGTAAGGCAGGCTTTTGAAAGACAGGTGTTTGTAGGAAAGACGCTCGACAAGCCCGACAACATCGCGCTTTTGGAATACTATACGTTCCTGACCCTGCAACAAGGCGC
>CAZEOJ010000029.1:10993-14882 GCA_964513825.1 uncultured Bacteroidaceae bacterium | reverse complement strand
TCCGCCTTGACCTCCACCGGCACAATCCGACCGCCTATCTGTACCACGAAATCCACTTCGGCCATACCGCTGTCAGAAGCCCAATAATGAATGGACAAACCCTCTTCACATTGCAACTGTTGCAAAACGTATTGCTCGGTCAGGGCACCCTTGTATTGTGTAAATATCTCATTCCCGCTAAGCAATGTATGGGCATCCAAACCAACCATCGCCCCCAGCAAGCCTATATCGACGGCAAATAGCTTAAAGACATCCATATCCTCAAACCCTTTGAGTGGCAATGAGGCCTGCCGCACCCGCGTTACCTTATAAACAGCGCCGGCATTCACGAGCCATTCTATCGCCAGTTCAAAATCTTTGGCCCGTGCGCCTTTTCGTAAGGCATTGTAGATAAATTTTTTGTTTTCTTTTGCCAACTGTGCGCCTATGTTGTTCCATACCATTTTTAACCGAGGGACGAGCTCTACCGGTGGATGTTTTGAAAAGTCCCGGTCGTAAGACTTCAACAGATCGTTTTGCACTTTACGCACCTTGGTAAGGTTATGGGTCTTCACATAGGTCTGCACGGCTTCCGGCATCCCTCCAACATAATAATATTGACGCAGATAATCGATAAACTTATCTTTGAACAACCGGATGGTTTCCCAGTCGGCACGCCGCAACAAGGCCACCATATCATTCTGCCCCATTGCCATAAGAAATTCTTCGAACGAAAGCGGATAGACATCCAGAAACGTCACTTTCCCCACAGGAAACGATTCTTCCTTATGCAATGCCACTCCCAGAAGGGAACCCGCCGCCACGATATGGTATTGCGGTGCATGTTTCAACAGATATTTAAGTGCCAGTATCCCGCGTGGAGCTTCCTGAATCTCATCGAAAATTATCAAGGTTCTGCCGGGATGGAGCGTTACGCCAGTAGCGAACTGTATCGTGCGCAGAATCCGTTCCGTATCGAAATCCGCTTCAAACAGAGAAACAAACTGCTTCTGTTCTTCAAAATTGATTTCCGCCACGGATTCAAATTCTTGTCGCCCGAATGTTTCCAACAGCCATGTTTTACCCACCTGACGTGCGCCTTGCACAATCAGGGGCTTGCGTTCCTTGTCCGGTAAATGTTTCCATTCAATCAGCTTTCTGTAAACAAGTCTTTCCATAATAGCATTGTTTTTCTTTGTCTTGTCGGGCTGAAAAGGTCTGCAAATATAGTGTGTAAATACATTTTTTCCTATGAAAAAGTGTTGTTGCGCGCATTTTTCCCTACGAAAAAGTGTTTCGTCATACTTTCTAAAAGTATAATTCGTATCTTCGCTTTCCATGAACGGAAAAGGAAAGAAAACGAAGGTCGTTATGCTGGAAGAACACGACAGAAAGCGGTTCTTTACGCCCAAGGGACTTTACAGTGCTTTGAATATCATTCTTTTCAGCGTAATGGCGGAGGTGGGCTATCTGGCTATCATCTTCTATACCGATGTGCTGAAGCGCTGTGATACCGGCAATGCCTTCTCGTTGGCGATTTTTGTGGCCTGCCCGCTTGTTTTCTGTTTGATTTGTTTCAGTCTGTTGCGCCTGAACCGTACTATCAGCCGCAAGACGGGACCTTATGGCAACCTGTTCCGCATCTTCTTCTATTTTGTGCTGATAGGCGTGGCTTTCTGGATGTTCAACTACCTCCTCTATGTGGTGGCGGTGGCCCTTTCGGGCACCGACGGCGGTTCGCCTTTCATTCCCACCGAACCTATCTGGCCGATCATCACGGTGGTGAGTTTCGCCCAACTGATTGTGGTCTGCCTGATAGCCCTCAATCAAATGGCGCGTTTCGCCGTGCGGATGTTGCGCGAGAACGAAGCCTCCAAGCAGGAGCAGGCGAGGGCGGAGGTACGGGCGTTGCAGACACAGCTCAATCCGCATTTCCTGTTCAACAGTCTCAATACCTTGGTTTCCGAAATCGACTACGATCCCGAGGAGGCCAAGGAGTTCACCATCGGGCTGGCGGATGCCTACCGCTATATCTTGCAGAAGCAGGACAAGCCGTTGGTGACGGTGTACGAGGAATTGGTCTTTTTGAAAACCTATATCAACCTCAATCGGATCCGGGTCGGCGACAGCCTTTCCTACGCGTGCATCTATCCCGACCGGAGCAACCTCGACTTTCTGCAATATCGTTTCCTGCCCTCCCTCTCCTTGCAGCTTTTGGCGGAAAACGCTTTGAAACACAATGTGGTTTCGGCTATCAAGCCGCTTAAAATCACGATAGGATTCAGCGACGACCTGCACTACCTGATTGTGCGCAACAATATCAACCCCAAAAAGAGCGTGCATTCGCTCGGCAAGGGGCTCAAAAACCTTTCCGAACGCTACCGCCTGCTTTCGGGCGAGAACATTGTGGTGGAACGTTCGGCCGATGAATTTATCGTAAAACTCCCTATGCTCGATGGAAACGAAACAAGATAAGCCTGTCAGGGTAGGAATCGTGGAGGATGAGATTCCCGCCGCCCGCCTGCTCAAAAGTCTGATTCAGAAATTGCGCCCCCTTTGGGAGGTCACCTATATCGGGGCGAGCAACGAAGAAGCCTTGGCTTGGTTCAAGGCCGACAACAAGGCGGACATCCTTTTTCTCGACATAGAGTTGAGCGACGGCCTTTCGTTCGATTTTCTGAGCGAGGTGAATCCCGGCGCCATGATCGTGTTTGTGACCGCCTACGACGAATATGCCGTGCGGGCCTTCTCGGTGGACAGCATCGATTACATCCTCAAACCGATAGAAAAGGAGAGGCTGAACCAAAGCCTTGAAAAGTTCGAGAAATTCTCGGAGTCCTATTTCAAGGAAGTGAGCGAGAAGAACGATTGGAAGACCTTTCCCGAGAAGTTGCAGAATCCCGGCAAGACCTACCGTACCCGCTTCCTGATGCAGCGGGGAAACCGCATGGAGGTGCTTTTGGTGGAGGATGTGGCTTATTTTTTCAGCGAGAACAAGATTACCTACGCCCAGACGTTCAAGAACGGCTCTATGGTGGTGGATTATTCGCTCGACCGCTTGGGCGAGGAACTCGACCCGGCCGTCTTCTTCCGCGCCACGCGGCAGATATTGCTTTGCGGCAGGGCGGTGAACAAGATTGAGAATTATTTTCAGGGCAAGATTTCGGTACAGTTGAATCCCGAATTCAAGGAGCCGGTATTGGTGAGCAAGGAAAAGGCCGAGAGCTTCAAGCAGTGGCTCACCTATTGAGCGGGGAGTTGTATAACAAGAAAATCAAAAATATAAGACAGATATGGAAGACAATCGAAAAGATGAACATCCGGTCGAAGACCTGAGCGCTTCGGTAAAGGAATACATTTCCATGAAATGGGACGCGCTCAAACTGGACGGCGTGGAGGGCCTTTCGGTGTTTGTGAGCCGTTTCGTGGCTTTGTCGTTGTGTTTCCTCACGCTTACGGTGGCATTCCTCTTTTTGGGGTTCGCCCTTTCCTATTGCATCGGCAGCGCGTTGGATTCCAATGTACTGGGCTTTACTATCGTGGGAGGAACGTTCCTGGTCGGGGGCGTGCTCCTGTATCTTTTCCGCAAAAGGTTTCTGGTAAACGTCATGGTGCGGTTTTTCGTGAAATTGTTTTTTAATGAAATGCGATAAGAAGATGGACTATTCGGAAATAAAGAACTTGCAGGAATTGCAGGCGGCCAGAAAACGGCTCGCCGTCGAGATACAAGGTCGGGAAAAGGCCGTGGCGGACGATTTCAACCGCCTCAAGTTGCTGTTGAGTCCCGTCTATTGGGTGCAACGCGCTTTCAGAAGCTGGCAGACGCTGAGCAGGACATGGAGTTTCTGTATGCGCGCCTATCGGATGATACAGGACTTCTGGGCCAAGCGCAAGGCGGCCCGTGCGGCCG
>CAZEOJ010000029.1:0-10893 GCA_964513825.1 uncultured Bacteroidaceae bacterium | reverse complement strand
GCCTATCGGATGATACAGGACTTCTGGGCCAAGCGCAAGGCGGCCCGTGCGGCCGAACGTCAGCAGGAGGAAGCCGAACGTCAGCAGGAAGAAACCGAACAGCCCGCGCAGACGCAGACCGAGAACGTCTGACATCGTGGCAGGGTTTCCCTTTTGGCACGTATTTGGCGGTAAGCCGTCCTGTGAATTAAAAAAAAGCAACCATGAGCAAAGGAAAAATAGGCGTATCCACGCAGGACTTGTTTCCTATCATCAAGAAATTCCTCTATTCCGACCACGAGATATTTTTGCGCGAGTTGGTCTCGAACGCCGTCGATGCCACACAGAAACTCAAGACCTTGGCGTCTTCGGGCGAGTTCAAGGGCGAGACGGCCGACCTCAAAGTGCGGGTAAAGGCTGACAAAGAGGCAGGAACGCTCACTATCTCCGACCAAGGTATCGGCATGACGGCCGAGGAGGTGGAGAAATACATCAACCAAATCGCCTTTTCGGGTGCGGAGGAGTTTTTGCAGAAATACAAGGATGCGGGCAACGCCATTATCGGGCATTTCGGCCTCGGGTTCTACTCGGCCTTTATGGTGAGCGGCAAGGTGGAGATTCTCACCAAGTCCTATAAAGAGGGTGCGAAAGCGGTCAAATGGTCGTGCGTGGGCACCACCGACTACGAAATGGAGGAGGCCGAGAAGGACGGGCGCGGCACGGATGTCATCCTCTATCTTACCGAGGAGGACAAAGAGTTCGCGAACGAGGAGAAGATTCAATACCTGCTCAAGAAATACTGCCGTTTCCTGCCGGTGGAGATTATCTGCGGCAAGGAAAAGGAGTGGAAGGACGGCAAGTACGAAGACACCGACCGCGACCTGGTGGTCAACGACACGCATCCGGCCTGGATGCGCAAGCCCTCGGAGCTCAAACCCGAAGATTACGACAATTTCTATCACGACCTCTATCCGGCCGCGCCCGATCCGCTCTTCCATATCCATCTGAATGTGGACTATCCCTTTACGTTGACGGGTATTCTCTATTTCCCCAAGATTTCCTCCCGTCTCGAATTGCAGAAGAACAAGATTCAGCTCTATTGCAATCAGGTGTATGTGACCGATACCGTGGAGGGCATCGTGCCGGAATACCTCACCCTGCTGCACGGGGTCATCGACTCGCCCGATATTCCGCTCAACGTGTCGCGTTCGTACCTGCAAGGCGACAGGAATGTCAAGAAGATTTCGAACCACATCACCAAGAAGGTGGCCGACAGTCTGGCCGATTTGTTCAAGAATCACCGCGCCGACTTCGAAAGCAAGTGGGACGACCTCAAGATTTTTGTGCAGTACGGCATCCTCACCGACGAGAAATTCGCCGAGCGGGCTATGGAATTCTATCTGTTCAAGAACACCGAGGGCAAGTACTTCGGGCTGGAAGAATACAAAAAGGCCATTGCCGACAATCAGACCGACAAGGACAAGAAACTGGTGTTCCTCTATGCCTCGCAGGTGGACGCGGAATACAGCTATATCCAGGCGGCCAAGGCCAAGGGCTACGATGTGCTGGTGCTGGACGGGACTTTCGACACGCCTTTCGTCAACTTCATGGAACAGAAGAATCCCGATTTCCGTTTCATGCGTGTGGATTCGGATGTGGTGGATAAGTTGATTGTGAAGGAAGAAGCCGCGAAGGTGGCCTTGACGCAGCGCGAACAGGACGATTTGCGGGGCATCTTTACGGGACAGATGCCGCAGACGGGGGGCATGTACAGGGTGGACTTCGGGGCTTTGGGCGAGGAGGCCGACCCGGTGATGATTACGCGCTCGGAGTTTATGCGCCGCATGAAGGATATGGCGGAAATCAATCCCGAAATGGGCTTCTACGGCAAGATGGGCGACCAGATCAATCTGGTGGTCAATACCGACCACCGTTTGGTGAAAGAACTGTTGGCCGAGGAGAAAGAGGCTTTGGACGACAGGATGAAACCGATTGTGGAGGAACGGACGGGATTGCAGAAGCAGAAGGACGAGATTCATGCCTTGAACAAGGATGTGAAGAACGAGGATATTCCCGCTTCCGACAAGGACCGTCTTTCCGACCTCGACCGTCAGTTGGCCGATCTGGGCAAGAAGGAGCGCGATTTGCTCGCCGACTACGGCAAGCAAAACAAGCGGGTGGGGCAGCTTATCGACCTGGCTTTGTTGAGCAACGGTCTGCTCAAAGGCGAGGCCTTGCATAACTTCCTGAAACGGAGCGTGGACTTGATGTAGGGACGGAATCCCTTTTGGCAGGAAAAAGTCAGAAGAACTGCAAAAATGACAGCACCCGCAGCGTCCTCGGGGCTTCGGCACACTTTGTGCCGTGAGGGAGAGCGTAAACGAAAAAATTAAAACCTTAATAAAATGGCAAAGAAACTTAGCATCAAACCTCTGGCCGACCGCGTTCTGGTCGAGCCTATGGAAGCCGAGCAGAAAACCGCCGGCGGCATCATCATTCCCGACACCGCCAAGGAAAAACCCCAGCAGGGTGTGGTCGTGGCCGCGGGTCCCGGCAAGAAAGACGAACCCATGAGCGTGAAGGCCGGCGACAAAGTGCTTTACGGCAAATATTCGGGTACCGAAATCAATGTGGACGGCACCGCTTATCTGATTATGCGCGAAAGCGATATTTTCGCCATTCTCTAAGGGGGAAAATCGCCGCAGGCAGTAGACAAATCAAGTTGAACAATTAAAAAAGAAACAAGCAATGGCAGCGAAAGAAATTCTTTTCGACCAAGAAGCGAAAAATAGATTGAAAAAAGGTGTGGACGCTTTGTGCGACGCCGTAAAGGTGACTTTGGGACCCAAAGGCCGCAATGTGATCATCGACCGTAAATTCGGCGCCCCCCACGTCACCAAGGACGGCGTGAGCGTGGCCAAGGAAGTGGAACTGAAAGACACCGTGGAGAATATGGGTGCGCAGATGGTTAAGGAAGTGGCTTCCAAGACCAACGACATCGCCGGCGACGGCACCACCACCGCCACGATTCTGGCTCAGGCCATTATCCGCACGGGTTTGAAGAACGTTACCGCGGGCGCCAATCCTATGGATTTGAAGCGCGGTATCGACAAGGCCGTGGCCGAAGTGGTGGAACAGATTAAGAAAATGAGCCGCAAGGTGGGCAACAGCATCGAACAGATCGAGCAGGTCGCCACCATTTCGGCCAACAACGACAACACTATCGGCAAGCTTATCGCCGAGGCCATGCGTCAGGTAAAGAAAGAAGGCGTCATCACGATCGAGGAGGCCAAAGGCACCGAAACCAATGTGAAGGTGGTGGAAGGTATGCAGTTCGACCGCGGTTACATCTCGCCCTATTTCGTCACCGATACCGAGAAAATGGAAGCCGTGATGGAAAACCCCTTCGTGCTTCTCTACGACAAGAAAATCTCGACGATGAAAGATTTTCTGCCCGTATTGGAAAAGACGGTGCAGACCGGTCGTCCTTTGGTGGTGATTGCCGAAGACATCGACGGCGAGGCTCTGGCTACCTTGGTGGTGAACCGTCTGCGCGGCTCGCTCAAGATTGCCGCTGTCAAGGCTCCCGGTTTCGGCGACCGTCGCAAGGAAATGATGGAAGACATCGCCACCTTGACCGGCGGTATGGTGATTTCGGAAGAAAAGGGCATGAAGCTGGAGGATGTGGACCTCGCCATGCTCGGTCAGGCCGAAAAAATCACGATTGACAAGGAAAACACCACGATTGTGAACGGCAAGGGCAAGAAAGCCGATATTCAGGACCGTGTCAATATGATCAAGGCGCAGATCGAAAAGACCACCTCCGACTACGACCGCGAAAAATTGCAGGAACGTCTGGCCAAGTTGGCCGGCGGTGTGGCTGTGATTTATGTGGGTGCCGCTTCGGAAGTGGAAATGAAAGAAAAGAAAGACCGCTTCGACGACGCTCTGCACGCTACGCGCGCTGCCGTGGAAGAAGGCATCGTGCCCGGCGGCGGTGTGGCCTACATCCGCTGTCTGTCGGCGCTCGACAAAGTGAAGGCCGAGAACAACGACGAGCAGGTGGGTATCCAGATTATCCGCCGCGCGTTGGAAGAACCTCTGCGTCAGATTGTGGCGAACGCCGGTCTGGAAGGTGCCGTGATTGTGGACAAAGTGCGTGCGGGCAAAGACGATTTCGGTTTCAACGCCCGTACCGAACAATACGAAAACCTTTTCAAGACGGGTGTGATCGACCCCGCCAAGGTGACCCGTGTGGCTTTGGAAAACGCCGCCTCGATTGCGGGCATGTTGCTCACCACCGAATGCGTGCTGGCCGAGGTGAAGGAAGACAAACCCGCCGCCGCTCCGGCCATGCCCGGCGGTATGGACGGCATGTACTAAGCCGACCATGAAAGGTACCTTGCGCTCTGTGCGCGAAACCTATGCGAAAGCCTTGCTTCCCCTTTACGGGGAAAGCGAGGCTTTTTCGCTTTTTTATTGGGTGGCCGAGGAAATCACGCGCTTGAACCGTGCCTCGCTGGCGTTGCGTTTGGATGAACCGCTCGACGATGAGGTCGGGGCGCGTTTTTCCGATGTCCTGACACGTCTGTTGCGGCACGAACCTGTGCAGTACATTTTCAACAAGGCCTATTTCGGAGAATTGGAACTCTATGTGGACGGGACGGTGTTGATTCCGCGTCCCGAGACCGAGGAGTTGGTGCGGGTCGCGGCCTCGCGCCTCGTTCCTCGCGCGAGGCCGCGGATCCTCGACCTCTGCACGGGCAGCGGCGCCATCGCCCTCCTGTTGAACCGCCTCATTCCCGAAGCGGAGGTGTACGCCTGCGATATTTCGGAAAAGGCGCTGGAAACGGCGCGGCGCAACAATACCCTTTGCGGAGGCTCGGTAAGGTTCTTTCAATATGACGTTCTGAGCGGCGCGCCCCTGCCGGGGGACGTGTCCGCCCACGGCTTCGACCTTATCATCTCCAACCCTCCCTACGTGCGGCAGTCGGAAAAAACGCGGATGCGCCCCAACGTCCTGGACTACGAGCCCTCGTTGGCGCTCTTCGTGCCCGATGAAGACCCGCTTGTGTTCTATAAGGCCATCGCCCGCATCGCCGTGAGACATCTTGCCCGGGACGGTCTTCTGCTCGAAGAAATCAACGAGGCCTTTCCGCGGCAGAACCAAAGGATTTTGGAGGAAAGCGGCCTGTGCTCCATAGAATTGCACCGCGATATGCAGGGAAAGTTCCGGGGAATTTCGGCACGAAAGAAATAATCCTTAAATTCGCACTTCGGGCAGGAACGGTCCCGAACAAGAAAGATAGAACACGGCAAAAACAAGAGAGTATGTTGGCGATAGTGGACAGCGGTTCGACAAAGACGCAATGGTGCTTCTTAGACAAGGACGGCCATACGGTGGAGGTGTTGACAGGAGGGTTGAACCCTTATGTGGTCGACTCCAAAGACATCAAGGATTGTCTGGAAAAAGACCTCTATCCTTTCATCAACAATCAGAAAGTCAACTACGTGTTCTTCTATGGCGCGGGTTGTGCCGATCCCACCAAACGAACCCTGTTGCAGACGCATCTGGAAGACTTTTTTCCCCATGCCGAGATTGATATAGAGAGCGATTTGCTGGGCGCGGCCATAGCCTTGTGCGGCAACGGCAAAGGCTTGGTGGCCATTTTGGGAACGGGCGCCGCTACCTGCTTTTTCGACGGCGAGAAGATTGCGCGGCGGGTGGCTTCTCTGGGCTATGTGCTGGGTGACGAGGGTAGCGGCGCCCGCATCGGCGCGCACTTCCTTTCCGACTATCTGCGCGAGGGGATGCCCCGGAACCTGCGCGACGAGTTCGCACCCTATTGCCCTTATCCCTTGCACGAAATCATCGACTTCGTCTATCACGGCAAGCAGGTGGGGCGTACCTTGGGGCAGATGTCCGAATTCGCCTCGGGACGTATGCAGGACGCTTATATCCACGGCGTTTTGCAGGAGGAGTTCAGGGCCTTTTTCGCCAAACAGATTCTCCCTTATGGCGATTTACTTAAAGACAACGAACTGAGCATACTGGGTTCGGTGGCCTATCATTGTCAGGATGTGCTCCGCGAGGTGGCGCCCGAATACGGCGTGCGTATCGGCAAAATCGTCAAGGAACCCATGCAAGGCTTGCTGGACTACTATAAACCGCAGGCGGAAGCCCTGTTGCGGCGGGCCTCCCTCGACTATTCCGATAATTTCTAATAGCAGAATACCTATGAAAAAATGTATGACCGTCCTCCTTGCAGGACTTTTTATGACAAGCATAACCTTTTTAAATGCACAGAATATGGATGTGAAAGACAATGTGAGTTATCTGATCGGCTATTCGTCGGGTTCGCAGCTGAGCGGCATTCCCTACGAATTCGATGTGGAGAGTTTCCTGAAAGGCGTTCAGGCGGCTTTGGAAAAGAAACCCAGCGGTTTTGAACCGGCCGAAGCCCAACGTATCCTCACCGAATGGCAACGGGGTCTGCAACAGAAAGCTTCGGAACAGGCCGCGGAGAATAAAGCGAAAGGCAAGCAGTTTTTGGCCGAGAACCTCAAGAACGACAAAGACGTGAAGCAGACCGCCAGCGGCTTGCAGTACAAGGTGGTGAAAGAAGGCAAGGGCGCCAAGCCCAAAGCCACCGATGAGGTTTTGGTGCATTATACGGGTAAACTGCTCGACGGCACGGTGTTCGATTCGTCGGTGCGTCGTGGCGAGCCTATCTCGTTCCCTCTCAACGGTGTGATTGCAGGCTGGACGGAAGGTCTGCAGTTGATGAAAGAAGGTTCGGTATATATGCTGTATATCCCTTCGGAATTGGCCTACGGCGACGGAGACAACGGCTCCATTCCCGCCGGCTCCACCTTGATTTTCGAAGTGGAACTGATTAAAGTGAATCCGAACAAATAGCTTAGATTCCGAAACCCACCCGGTTCGATAAGGATCGACCCAACGTCAGTTCGTCGGTATATTCCAGATCGTCGCCTATGGCGATGCCTTTCGAAAGCGTGGTGATTTTGACGCCCGAAGGCGTGATCTGTCGCGAGATGTAGAAAGCCGTCGTATCGCCTTCGGGCGTGGCGGGAAGCGCGAAAATCACCTCTTCGGGCTTTTCGTTCCGCACCCTCTCCACCAAAGACGCGATATGCAGCTGTGCGGGGCTGATGCCTGCCAACGGATTGATAAGGCCGCCCAGCACATGATAGAGTCCGCGGTACATCCCCGTGTTTTCCAAGGCCATCACATCACGCACATCGCTCACCACACAGATAAGACCGCGTTCGCGCTTGGGCGAGGCGCAGATTTCGCACACTTCGGTGTCGGAAATGTTGTGGCAGATTCTGCAATACTTGATGTTCTTGCGGAAATCGACCAGGGTTTCCGAAAATCTCTCCACCATGCTCTCCTCCTGCGAGAGCAGGAACAACGCCAGCCGCAAGGCGGTGCGTCTGCCGATGCCGGGCAGACGGTTCAATTCCTCCACCGCGTTTTCCAAGAGTTTCTGAGGCAAGTTCTCCATAACGGCCGCGAATTTACGACACTTTTGGCGTTTTTTTCTACCTTTGTCCGCAAATGATGCACAGGCATAGATTCATACTCGGTTTCCTCATGGTGTGCGCGGGCATGTCGGTTTCGTGCAGGAACGAATGTCAACGCGCGCAGGACGAATTCATCCGCTTCATTGTCGATTATGAGAAGAAGGTGGAACCGTTGGACAAGGCTTTCCAGCTTTCGGCATGGAGCTATGCCCAAAGCGGCGATGCGGAGGATTTATGGCGCTGCGATTCCTTGCGGAAGGCCAAGATCCGCATCCTGCACAACGAAAGGAATTTTCAGTATCTGTGCCGGCTCAAAGAAAATCATCGCATCCAAGACCCGTATCTGTCCCGTCAGTTGGAGATTCTCCACCGTCTTTACCTGCCCTGTCAGGCCGACATCGCCTTGCAGGATGAGATTTCGGGGATAGAAACCTTTTTGCGCCTGCGTTTGCAACAGGACATGCAGGCCCCCGAGATCCGCCGCGCCGAGAAGTCCTTACGCTATTCCAAACGTTCTTCCGAATTGCAGGCGGCGTGGAAGAGGCTCAAGAGCAGGGGCGAGGCCTTGCAGGATACCTTGCTGCATCTGGTGGCCCTGCGCAACGAGCAGGCACGGCAGACGGGCTTCGATAACTATTTCCAATTGCGTCTGTTCCAAGACGGCCTTCGCGAAACCTTTGTAGACAGTATGGCCTGTTTGCTCAAACAGCGCACCGACGAGGCATATCTGCAACAGAAAAAGCAGCTGGACGCGCGTTTGCGTCGGGAATGTGCGGTCAAGGACGCGAAGTTGGCACCGTGGCACTATCGCGGCCACTTCCTTCAAAACGGTATGCCGGCCTGCAATACAGACCGCGACCACTACTATGGCTATGTGAGCATTCATCAGACCGTGTCGCGTTTCTTTGCGGGCGTGGGCTTGCCGGTCGACGATATCCTGCGGGGCGGCAACACGTCCACCCAAGACGGTGCGTCTCCTTTCTTGCAGTGTTTCGACATAGACAGGAAAAAGGATATCCGCATAGCGGGACATCTTCAAGGTACGGAAAACGATATGCGGCGCTTGCTGGCTGTGGCGGGACAGGCCTGCTACTGCAAATACATACCCGAGGCACTGCCGTATTTGTTGCGTATGCCCTCCGAACCCTTTCTTCAAAAGGGCGTGGCGTCTTTCTTCGGCTCTATGGCGGGCTATTCCAACTGGGTGCTGTCCATGGGGCTTTTCTCGCTCGGTCAGGCGCAACAGATGCAGGCTTCCTATCTCGAAAAATTCCGACGGACCGAGATGTTGGAAATGCGCTGGGTCCTCTTTCTGTATGCTTTCGAAAAATCGCTCTACACCTCGACTTACGATGCGGACACGGTGGAAAGGAATTGGCATGAATTGGCCGAAACGTATATGCACTTCTCCGCCTCTTCCGCCTCTCTCTCCGCCCATTGGGCGGCCGAAGCCTACTTCTCCCTGACCTCGGTCAGCGCGCACAATGCTTTTTTGGGACAACTCTTCGCCTCGCAGTTGTTGGATTGGTTCTGTGATAATTGTGCACGGGTAGGGAGTCCACAGGATCCCGACCTGGTGGGTTCCGAGCAAGTGGGCAAACACTTGCAGAGCCACCTGTTCCATGCAGGGGCAAGCCGTTCATGGCAGGAACTCGTGCGGGAGTCCACAGGGGAGGACCTCTCCGCGGAGGCTTGGCTCAGGGATTTCGTCCCCTCTAACCTTTAAACGGATTTTATATGTCGTCAGTCCTTATAGGCATCGTTTTTCTGCTTTACACGTTCTTGCTCTTTCTCATAGGGCTGATTACCGGCCGCAAGGCCGACGACGACGCCTACTATCGCGGCAACCGCCGTTCGCCGTGGTATGTGGTGGCCTACGGTATGGTGGGCGCTTCGCTCTCGGGCGTCACGTTTATGTCGGTGCCGGGAAATGTGTTGCGCGAGAACTTCTATTATCTCCCTATGGTATTGGGTTTTGTGGCCGGTTATGCCGTCATCGCCAAAGTCCTGCTTCCCCTCTACTATAAAAAGAACCTCACGTCTATCTACGGCTATCTGCAGGAACGTTTCGGCTTGAAGTCCTACAAGTCGGGCGCGGCCTATTTCCTGCTTTCGCGCAGTCTGGGGGCTACCTTGCGTATGTTTTTGGTGGTGAGTGTGCTGCATGAATTCGTCTTTCGTCAAATGGGGATACCTTTCTTTGTGGCCGCCTTGATTTTCATCCTGCTCATTTTGGGATACACCTTCAAAGGCGGCATACGCACCATTGTATGGACGGATACCTTGCAGACCACATTCATGCTGCTGGCGGTGGTGATTTCGTTGGTGTGCATGGCGCGCGGCATGGGGTGGTCGTTGGGCGAGATGTGCGCGGCGGTGAGCGAAAGCCCTTTCAGCAAGATATGGGACACCGACCCCAAGAGCTCGCGCTTCTTCATCAAACAGTTTCTGAGCGGTATGTTCGTCACGATCACCATGACGGGGCTCGATCAGGATATGATGCAGAAAAACCTCACCTGCAAGAGTCTGCGCGATGCCCAAAAGAATATGTTTACGCTCAGCGGCATTCTTTTGGTGGTGAACGTGATGTTCTTGGCCTTGGGTGCCGTATTGGGTCTTTATGCTCACAAAATGGGTCTGACGGTGGTCGATTCCGATCATCTTTTCGCGACGGTGGCCATTCAATACCTCTCGCCTCTGGCGGGATTGAGTTTTGTGATAGGAGTGCTGTCGGCGGCCTATTCCAGCGCCGACGGAGCCCTGACCGCGATCACCACAAGCTTCACCATAGATATAATAGGTGTGGAAAGACGCAACCTGCCCGAAGCACGCCGAAAGAAAATCCGCTATATCGTGCATCTGAGCATGGCGGTGCTGTTCCTTTTGCTCATCGTGGCGTTCAACGCCTTCAAGAACGACTCGGTCATCAATATGGTCTACGACATCGCCTCCTACACCTACGGACCCTTGTTGGGTCTGTTCGTGGCGGGCATCTACACTTCCTGGAAACCGCGCGACCGCTATACCCCCTATGTGGTCTTGCTCTCGCCGCTGCTTTCGTTCCTCATCGTCAAGGCCTGTCTGTATATATGGAACTATCATTTCGGTTTCGAACTGCTCCTGCTCAACGGTCTGCTCACCCTTCTCGGGTTGTGGCTGATTTCGCCGAAAACCGCCCGTCAGGCTTGATAGTCTACGTTTTATAGACGATTTGCAAATTAAAAAAATTGTTGTACCTTTGCCCTCCCGTTTCGGAAAAGCGGTTTTCTGAAACGGGCAGTCGGCGACCCGTATCCCTGAGGGAGACCCTTGGGGGAGGGAAGCCGGAAGAGTTCATTGACGGAATGAAGCATGGAAGAAACGAGC
>CAZEOJ010000028.1:0-14916 GCA_964513825.1 uncultured Bacteroidaceae bacterium | reverse complement strand
AAAAACAATGGCGCATCAATTATTCCATCGCATCCTCCAAGAATTTTTCGAGTTGTCTCTTGTCGGGGAGACATAACTGGTAAGTCGAAATGAACAAGGAATTATCCATACCAGCTAAAGCATACTCAACCATCTGTTTACCTTTCCGTGTGCAAAGCAATATCCCAACTGGTGGATTATCGCCCGGTTGCATTTCGTTTGCCCTGTAATACGACACATAGGCGTTGAGTTGACTAAGATATTCATGCTTGAACTCATCATTTTTCAGTTCAATCACTACGTTACAATGCAACAATCGATTGTAAAAAACGAGGTCAGCGAAATAATATCGGTCGTCAATAATCATTCGTTTTTGTCGTGCCTCAAAACAGAAGCCCTTACCCAATTCAAGCATAAACTCCTGAAGATGGGATATGAGGCTATTCTCCAAATCGTTTTCTGTGATATAATCTCCTGCATTTAGTCCGAGAAATTCCAACGCCAAAGGGTCTTTGATTTGAAGAACGGAATTCTGATGCTCTGTAATCTCCGAAAGTTTCTGCATCGCCAATTCAGGAGATTTGCTCAAACCGACCCTTATGTGCAAATTCGTGGATATTTGCCGGCGTAACTCCTTAACGCTCCATACATTGCGCATACACTCAAATTCGTAGAAGAAACGAATTAGAGGATCCTCTACCGTAAGAAGCTCAACAATATGGGAAAACGAGAGATTTGATATGAGCGTTTTAGCCGGGGTTATAAATTTTTCCGACGGCGTCGGAATAATTGTATCAGGCGATATGAGGGATAGACCGATAGGAAGAGGATAATCTTTCAATTTTTCCGACAGCATCGGAAAAATTGGAGCAACCACCTCGTTCATTTGAGGATATTTTAAATAGAAATTGCGAGCGTTCGCAAGCAATGTTGCGTTAATACCCTTGATTTTTACACGGACCACAATACTCGGCAGCAATTTTGCACCATACTGAGCGCGGTCATTTCCACACTGCTCATATTCAATAATATAACGACCAATCAACCAGTTTCGAATTGTAGCAAATCGGTTAACGGCATTAACCGCCGATGTCTGCAATGCAGAATGAATAGTGGATATGCTCTGAGTGAGAGCCTCAAAACTGAAACTTTCCAATGAATGTGATGTATGATTGATAACGTTGTCCATTGTGTTAATTGCAGATGCAAAATTACAAAAATAGTCTGATGTAGTCCTGGACGGAAAGCCTTTTCATCGCACGATGAAGGGGCTTTTTCTTTTATACTCGATTTCGTATCTTTGTCCGCTTTCGATTTTTGAGATTGTTAAAATTCAAAATTATAAGTTATGAAAAGAGTTATCGCCACGGTCAACGCACCCAAAGCTATCGGCCCCTACAGCCAGGCCATCGAAGCCGGCAATCTGATTTTTGTATCGGGACAGCTTCCCGTCGACCCGGCTACGGGCAAGGTGGCCGACGACATCACCTCGCAGACCGAACAGTCGCTCAAGAATGTAAAGGCCATTCTGGAAGAAGCCGGCTACACCCTCGACAATGTGGTCAAATGCACCTGCTACCTCAGCTCGATGGACGATTTCAAGGCGATGAACGAGGTTTACGCCCGCTACTTCACCAAGGATTTCCCCGCCCGCGCCGCCTTTGCCGTACAGAAACTGCCTATGGGCGTTTTAGTTGAAATCGAAGCTATCGCGGCGAAGTAAGCATGATAGAACGCAACACTCCCGAATCGGCCCTGAACGAAAGGCAGGGCGTGGACAAACTGCCCACGGTGAACCCTTATCTATCCTCTACCATACAGGCCCGCAAGGCGCAACCGCCTATGGGCACAGAGGAATACGTAAAGGGTATCCGCGAGGGAAACCGCACGGTATTGAGCCGTGCCATTACGCTTATCGAGAGTACTTTACCCGAACATCAACGGCAGGCACAGGAGATTATCGAAAAGTGCCTGCCCTATTCGGGCCATTCGTTCCGTCTGGGCATCACCGGTGTGCCGGGTGCCGGCAAAAGCACCTTTATCAATACCTTGGGCCTGCACTTGGCCCGCACGGGCAAGAAACTGGCGGTGCTGGCCATCGACCCCAGCAGCGAGCGCACCAAGGGCAGCATCCTGGGCGACAAGACCCGCATGGACGAACTCGCCTGTCAGGAAAATGTCTTTATCCGCCCCTCCCCCTCGGCGGGGTCGTTGGGCGGGGTGGCCCGCAAGACCCGCGAATCGGTGATTCTGTGCGAGGCGGCGGGATTCACCCATATCATTATCGAGACCGTAGGCGTGGGACAATCGGAAACCGAGGCCTACAACATGGTCGATTATTTCCTGCTCCTGCAACTGGCCAATCTGGGCGACGAGCTGCAAGGCATCAAGCGGGGCATCATGGAAATGGCCGACGGTATCGCCATCAACAAGGCCGAGGGCGATTTCCGTCCCAAGGCACTTTTGGCGCAGACCCAACTGCGCAACGCCCTTCAATTGTTTCCGCCCACCGCATCGGGCTGGAAACCCTCGGTGGAAATCTGTTCGGCCAAAGTCAACGAGGGCGTGACCGAGGTATGGCGCGTGATTGAAGATTTCGAACGGTTCTGCAAACAGAACGGCAGTTTTGAACGCCGTCGTCGCGAACAGCTTAAGAAAGTATTGCAGAATTCCTTGCAAGAGAACATCCTGGCGCATTTTTTTGCGCAACCCGATACGGAAAAGAATCTGGAAGAGGCGCGGCAACAGGTCTACGACAACAAGGTAAACCCCTACACCGCCGCCCAAAAGCTGGCGGAAGATTATTTCGGTTCGCTGGAAAAGTCGTCGGCCGCCCCAAGTCCGTCTACGCCGGCAAAGCCCGCGGTGCCTCCGGCCCCGCAGCCCGCACACAAACCCATCCGCGCGGACATCCCGCATTTTGAACATGCCCTGGCCGTGGACGCGGCCTGCGCCGGCAACCCCGGCAAAATGGAGTACCAAGGCGTGCAGGTAAACAACGGAAAAGTGATTTTTCACGCCGGTCCCTTTCCCGAGGGAACCAACAACATAGGCGAATTTCTGGCGATTGTGCACGCCCTGAGTTTCCTCAACAAACATGGCCTGACGCAGACGCCCGTCTATTCCGATTCGGTGACGGGAATGGCTTGGGTGAGAAAGAAGAAGGCGAACACCAAAATCGCCCCTTCCGCCCGCAACCGGGAGTTGCTCGAAATGGTGGCACGCGCCGAAAACTGGTTGAAGACAAACCGCTACGAAAACCCTATCTTGAAGTGGCAGACGGAGAAATGGGGAGAGATTCCGGCGGACTTCGGACGGAAATGATAAGTAGAAAATAACAATAAATACAATGTCAACGTATCAACAAAACGAGTATCTTTTTGAGGTCAGTTGGGAGGTTTGCAACAAGGTAGGAGGCATCTATACCGTGGTGAGCACCAAAGTTCCCTCCATGCAGAAACGCTTCGGCGAACACTATTTTGCTGTGGGACCCGATGTATGGAAAGACAAGGCCAACCGCGATTTCATCGAAGACCGCGACCTGTATGCCGACTGGCGCAAATACGCCGAAAGTCAAGGCCTCTTCTTCCGCATAGGCCGCTGGAACACCGCCGGAAGCCCCATTGCCGTGATGGTCGACTACCGCTCGCTTATCTCGCGCAAGGACGACCTTCTGGGCGCGGCCTGGCGCGACTACAACCTCGACTCGCTTTCGGGTCAGTGGGACTATATAGAGCCTTTCCTCTTCGGCTACGCCGCAGGAAGGCTCATCCAGACTTTCTACGAATATCACGTTTTTCCGCAAGAAAAGGTTTACGCCCACTTCCACGAATGGATGACCGGCGCCGGCCTCCTCTTCTTGAAGAAGAACCAGCCGCAGGTGGCCACCCTGTTCACCACCCACGCCACCGTGTTGGGACGTTGCCTGGCCGGTAACGGAATGCCCCTCTACGGCGACCTGGACAAACTCGACCCCGACGAACTCTCCACCCGCTTCGGCGTGCGCGCCAAATACTCGCTCGAAAAACTCTCGGCACAACACGCCGACTGCTTTACGGCGGTGAGCGAAATCACCAACCGCGAATGCCGGGCTTTTCTCGGAAAGGACATCGACATCCTCACGCCCAACGGCTTCGACGACGCTTTTGTGCCGACCTTGGAGGACTTTGCCGACAAACGCAAGCAGGCCCGCGGGAAACTGCGCGAAGTCACTTCCAAACTTATCGGTGAAGATGTGGACGACAACACGGTATTCCTCATCAACAGCGGACGCTACGAATTTAAAAACAAGGGCATAGACCTGTTCATCGACACGCTCGCCGCCCTCAACAAGACCCTGCCCGACGGCAAAAAGGCGGTGGCCTACCTCACCGTTCCCGCCGGCCACGGCCCCGCCCGTCAGAACCTTTCCGAACGCGAACCCGAGCGCGAATTCGAACAAAGATTCTGCACCCACTACCTCGACGACCCCTACTCCGACCCCATTCTCAACCGCCTCAAGATAAGCGGCCTCAACAACGCTCCCGAAGACAAGGTGAAAGTGGTGTTCGTGCCCTGCTACTTAGACGGCGAGGACGGTGTATTCAATCTCGCCTACTACGACCTGCTCATCGGTTTCGACCTGTCGGTGTTCCCCTCCTACTACGAACCGTGGGGCTACACGCCTATGGAGAGCATCGCTTTCTGCATCCCGTCGGTCACCACTTCGCTGGCAGGTTTCGGACGTTGGGTAAAAGATCATCACCCCGCCCAAAGAAGCGTGAAAGTGATTGAACGCGACGATTATAACTCTTCGGAGGCGGTATTGGAAATGGAAGCGGCCCTGCGCGACTTCATCCTGCTCTCCGACAAGGAAAAAGAGGAACGCCGTGCCGACGCTTACAGCCTCTCGCGTCATTTCCTGTGGGAGCATCTGGGCGAACACTACGGAAAAGCCTATGAGAAGGCCGCCGCCAAGTGGGAGTCCGAACCTTCTTTATTGAACAAAGCGCTGCCGGCAAGCAAAGACAAAATCGAATACGACACCTCCTCGCAACCCCAGTGGCACAAGTGCATGATCGAATACCGGCTTCCCAAAAAGCTGGAAAGGCTGCGCGAGTTGAGCAACAACCTGTGGTGGTGCTGGGACACGCAGGCGCAGGACATGTGGGCGTATATCGAACCCGGATTATGGGAGGAATGCGGCCACAACCCCTTGGCCTTGCTCCGTCTGCTGAGCGCGGCGCGTTTGCAGGAATTGCAAGACGATGCCGCTTTCAACAAGCTTTTAGACGAGGTCTACGCCCGCTTCACCGCCTATATCGACGAGGGCAAGAACCGAAAATCCCCCAAGGTGGCCTACTTCTGCATGGAATACGGCCTGCACGAAAGCCTAAAAATCTATTCGGGCGGTCTGGGCATCCTGGCGGGCGACTATCTGAAAGAAGCCAGCGACGCCAATGTGGACATGCTCGGTGTGGGTCTGCTCTACCGCTATGGTTATTTCGAACAGAAGATAGACGAGAACGGCTGTCAGAACGCCCGCTACGTGCCGCAGAGTTTCTCCAAGCTTCCCCTTGTGCCCGTGCGCGATGAGAACGGTATATGGCGCACGGTGTCGGTATCGCTGCCCGGCCGCGACCTCGTGGCCAAAATCTGGCGGTGCGACGTAGGACGCGTGCCTCTGTACCTCTTGGATACCGATATAGACGTGAACATCGAGGCCGACCGTTGCGTCACCCACCAGCTCTACGGCGGGGATTGGGAAAACCGCTTCAAGCAGGAAATGCTCCTGGGTATAGGCGGCATCCGTATGCTGCGCCAGCTGGACATCCACCCCGATGTATATCACTGCAACGAAGGTCACGGCGCGTTCACGCTTCTGGAACGGCTGCGCCACTATGTAAGCAACGGTCTGGAATTCTGGCAGGCCCGCGAACTGGTGCGCAATTCCTCCCTCTTCACCACCCATACGCCCGTGCCCGCCGGACACGACGCCTTCGACGAGGACATCGTGCGCACGTATCTGAACGCCTGGGCGGACCGTCTCCGGATTTCGTGGGAAGACTTCATGGCCTTGGGACGTATCGACAAACATCATATCCACGACAAGTTCTCGATGAGCCATCTGGCTGTCAACCTTTCGAGTGCGGTGAACGGGGTGAGCCGCATCCACGGACGGGTGTCGCAGGAGATGTTCGCCCCGCTCTACCCGGGTTTCTACCCTCAGGAAGTGCCGGTGGGGTATGTGACCAACGGCGTGCACCTGGCCACGTGGGCGCACAAGGAATGGCAGGAACTCTTCGCCAAGTATTTCGGCGCCGCATTCCAAAAAGATGTGTCGGACGCTTCGGCCTGGGAAGCCGTGCAGAAGATTCCCGCCAAAGAACTCTCGGATATCCGCAACCGTCGCCGCACGGAACTCATCGATTTCGTCAAGGAGCGCATTCAGAAAGAATGGCCCGAACGTGGCGAGAGTCCGCAGAACCTCATCAAAGCCGTACACTCTCTGCGTCCCGATGTGCTGACTATCGGTTTCGCCCGTCGTTTCGCCACCTACAAACGGGCGCACCTGCTCTTCAAGAACCTCGGCCGTCTGAGCAAGATTGTCAACAACCCGCAGCACCCCGTGCAGTTTATCTTCTCGGGCAAGGCGCACCCCGCCGACGGAGGCGGACAGGCGCTCATCCGTCAGATTATCGAAATCTCGCAACGCGAGGAGTTTTTGGGAAAGATCGTCTTTCTCGAAAACTACAACATCGATGTGGCCAAACATATGATTCAGGGCGTGGACGTATGGATGAACACCCCCACCCGTCTTATGGAGGCGTCGGGCACCAGCGGCGAAAAGGTATTGATGAACGGCGGCGTGAACTTCAGCGTGCTGGACGGCTGGTGGGCGGAGGGCTACCGCAAAGGCGCGGGCTGGGCGTTGCGCGAGGAACAGACCTACGCCAATCAGACCTACGAGGATGAACTGGATGCCGAAACCATCTACACCATGCTCGAACAGGAGATTGTGCCCGCCTTCTACGAGAACGGACAGCCCGGAAGCAACGATACGTGGTTGCAGTTCGTGCGCAACAGTTTCTCGCAGATTGCCCCGCACTACACCATGCGTCGCCAGCTGAAAGACTATTATAAGCAGTATTACAACTCGTTGGCAGACCTCTACAAAAAACTGCGTGCCGACAATCTGGCCCGTCTGACGGATATGACCCGCTGGATGATCCGGATGGCGTCGGCCTGGAACGTCATCCATGTGACCGACTACGATTGCCCCGATTCCACCAACGCGCCCTTGCAGATGGGACAGGCGGGACACTTCGGCATCACCCTCCACCTCGCCGGCCTCAATCCCGACGAAATCGGCGTGGAAGTGGTGTTCGGACACAAGGAGAACGACCAGGTGAAGGAGTTGATACGCACCGAGGACCTGAAACTTGAAAAATTCGAGAACGGCAAGGCCACCTACGCGGCCGATCTGGTGCTCGACGGGGCGGGTGTATTCGACTACGCTTTCCGTATGTATCCGAAAAACAGCGAGTTCCCCGAGCAGAACAAGTTCAGGATGAATCGCTGGCTGTAATGTTATTTTTCATTAAATTTGCTTTCAGAAAACCCATAAAAAACTAAAACGACTATGGAAGAATTCAGGGGTAAGGAACGCGAAAAGGAGGAAGTTTATTCCAAGGCTGTGAAAGCCGGCAAGCGCACCTACTTTATGGATGTGAAAGAGACCAAATCGGGCGAGCGTTATCTGACCATCACCGAAAGCAAGCGTCTCTTCGACGAGAACCTCAACAAGTTCGTCTACGACAAGCATAAAATTTTCCTCTACAAGGAAGACTTCGACAACTTCGTGGAGGGCTTGCAGACGGTCATCCGCTTTATCCAGACCGGCGAAGCCCCCGTGGAGGACACGCTCTCGGACGAAAGTTTCGGCACGGGCAGCAGCTTCTCGGCACAAGACGACATGGAATTTGAAAACCTGGGCAAGTAACAGGTTTGTTCCGTCTTTTCGCAGGGGGCTCCGCAAGCCCCCTTTAGCGTATTGAATTAAGGCATAAAGAAAAAAGATTTCCGAACACAATGGGAAAGGTTATTTCGATTACAAATCAAAAAGGCGGCGTGGGCAAGACCACCACGGCCGTGAACCTCAGCGCGGCTATGGCGGTGTTGGAGAAGAAGGTGTTGCTGATAGACGCCGACCCGCAGGCCAACGCCACGTCGGGTGTGGGACTCGATTCGGAAACCGTGAGCGGACACAGCATCTACGAATGTCTGTTGGGGGATGTGGAACCCGATGCCTGCATCAAGTCCACCTCTTTCAAGAATCTCGATCTGATTCCCTCGCATGTGGACCTGGTGGGAGCCGAACTGGAAATGGTTTCCATTCCCGACCGCAATCAGGTGCTGCGGAACAAATTACAGGAAATCCGCAACCGCTACGACTATATCTTCATCGACTGCGCCCCCTCGCTGGGCATCATCACCACCAACGCCCTCACCGCTTCCGACTCGGTGATCATTCCCGTGCAGTGCCAGTATTATGCATTGGAAGGGCTTTCCAAATTGCTCAACACCATCCGCATCGTGCAGAGCCGTTTCAATCCCGACCTCGAGCTGGAAGGCATCCTGTTGACGATGTATGATGTGCGCACCAGCCTCTCGAAACAGGTGGTGGAAGACGTGCGTAAGAATTTCCAGCAGTTGATGTTCAATACCCTCATCCACAGCAATACCAAATTGGCCGAGGCGCCCAGCTACGGCGTACCTATCATGGAGTACGACATCAATTCGACCGGCGCTATCAACTACCTCAATCTCTGCAAGGAAATCCTGCAAAGGGATTCGGCTGAAAAACATTAAAAAGAAAACGACATGACATCAAAAAGACCGGCTTTGGGACGCGGATTATCGGCATTGATGGGCGAGATCCCGGTAAAGAAGGATGCCGAAGCGCGCAACCCCGTCGATATGGCCGAGAGCGTTATAGGCGCTATCGCCGCCATTCCCGTGGAACTCATCGAGCCCAATCCCAACCAGCCCCGCAAGCAATTCAGCAAGGAGAGCCTGGAGGAATTGAGCCAATCCATCCGCACCAACGGCGTGATTACGCCCATCACCGTGCGCAAGATAGGCAAGAGGTATCAGCTGATTTCGGGCGAACGCCGTCTGCGTGCCTCCAAACTGGCGGGATTGAAGGAAATCCCCGCCTACATCCGCATGGCCACCGACAACGAGTCGCTCGAAATGGCCTTGATCGAGAACATCCAGCGCGAAGACCTCAACGCCATCGATGTGGCGCTTTCCTATCAGGCCTTGATAGACGCCTGCCACTACAAGCAGGAACAGTTGGCCGAACAAGTGGGCAAGGGCCGCAGTACGGTGGCCAACTTCCTGCGTCTGCTCAAGCTGCCCGCCGATATCCAACTCTATATCAAGGATAATAAGCTCAGCATGGGACATGCCCGTTGCCTGGCCGGTGTGGCGGACGAGGAAAAGCAGCTCCGTCTGGCGCGCAACATCATCGAAAACGGTCTTTCGGTGCGGCAGTTGGAGGACTTGCTCCGTCAGACCGATGCCCCGGACGAAAAGACCCAAACCGCCAAAGCGGGGAAAAAGCCGGCAGAGGATGTCGTTTTGCCCGATTGGTGCGTGGCGGCCCGCAACCGCTTGGCCGAAAGGCTCAACACGCCTATCGCGGTGAAGCCCAAGAAGAACGGCAAGGGCAGTTTGATTATCGACTACGCCTCGGACGAGGTGCTGCAAAAGATTTTTGACGCATTGAATGGAAAGTAAGCGACGGAGTCTTCTCTTTCTCTTTTCTGTGTTCTTCGCCTTGGTGTCCGCAGGGGAAGCACGGGGGCAGTTCACCTTTTCTCCCATAAGTCTTGTTCCTGTCGATTTCAAGGAAATAGACCTTATGGAAGAGGGATTTTCGCAGATGACGGGGCCCAGGAAAAAAGACAGCCTCCGCTACGAAGCCTCGCCCGGCATCGACCCCAAGTCCCTCACGTTCCAGCAACGCAATTCGGGCGCTTTCAAGCGGAGGAAGAAAGGCGGTCTCAAAGACCCCGGCATGGCCATTCTCTGCTCGGCCGTGGTGCCGGGTCTGGGACAGATTTACAACGGACAATGGTACAAGACGCCCGTTCTGTATGCGGGCGTTGGCGTATTGGCTTATTTTACAGACGATTTCCTCAAACAGCGCAACCTCTATCAACATGAACTGCGCGCCCGCGCCGACAGCACGGGCAACCTCAACGCTTCGTTGGCGAGATACAGTTTCGATGAAATCCTGCAACTGCGCAACCACTACGAACAATACTTCGAACTGTGTCTGATCATCGCCGGGGCGGTGTATCTGCTCAACCTTATGGACGCGGGCGTCTACGCGCATCTGTCGTCGTTCAACGTCACCCCCAACCTCGCCCTTTCCGTGAAACCCTACGCCAACACTTGCTATAATTACAGGAATCATTTTCCTTTGGACGCAGGGATAAGACTTTGTTTCACGCTAAAATAAACAGGGAATGGAAGCGAATCGATCCCTCAGGATAGCTTTGTCGGGATATGGCCGCATGGGGCACGAAGTGGAGAAAGTGGCGCGCGCGGAAGGCCACGAAATCGTGTGCATCCTCAACAACGGCGAGGACTGGGACAAGCAGGCGCAGGCCTTGAAGCAGGCGCAGGTGGTGATTGATTTTTCGGAACCTTCGTGTGCGGCGGAAAATATCGGCCGGTGTTTTGATATGCATCTTCCTGTGGTGGTGGGCACCACGGGCTGGAACGCTTCGCGCGAGGCCCTGAAAGCGCGTTGTCTCGCGGAGGGACAGACTTTGATGGAGGCTTCCAATTTCAGCATAGGGGTCTATCTGTTTATGGCCACGGCGAGATTTCTGGCGGAGAGGATGAACGCGCAGCCCCGGTATGCGGCGGACATCGAGGAGACGCATCATGTCCACAAGCTGGACAAGCCCAGCGGCACGGCGATTACGTTGGCGAAGGAGGTGTGCGGGGAAATGGAGCGGTATGAGGATTGGAAAAGCCTGCCGATAAGCAGTTTCCGCGAGGGCGAGATTGTCGGCATCCATACGTTGAACTTCGATTCGGAAGTGGATACGATCACGCTCCGGCACGAAGCCAAATCGCGGCGAAGTTTCGCGGCGGGGGCCGTGCGGGCGGCCGAGTGGCTCGTTGCCTCCCGCGAGGCGGGAAAGAAAGGTTGGTTCGGAATGAAGGATATGATGGGCTTCTAACAGGGAATGGAATGAAAGCGATGAACGCAAGAAGATTTCGAGGGTATGTGATGCTGGTGTCCTTGGTTTTGGCTTCGGTCATACCGCAAGGCAGGGCGCAGAACACGATGCGGAACATATCGCCGCAGGCGCAGGCCTCGCAAGCCGTTCCCTACCCCACCGAGAGCGACCTCCACACACCTTTTCTCGACAGCATCCTCAAAACGCTGACGTTGGAGGATATGGCCGCGCAGACCTTGATTCTGCGCACCAAGGCCGTTCCCACACCCGAATATATCGTCGAGATGCGCCGCCGTCTGGAAAGCCATCCTTTCGGGGGCATCTGTTTCTTCGCGGGCACCACGCCCGACATGCTCACCCTTCAAAAAGTGTATAAGGCCGCCTCGCGTCTGCCTCTGCTTTTCAGCATAGACGGAGAATTCGGAGCCGCCATGCGGCTCACCGACCTCCGCCGGTTTCCGCGTCAGCAGACGCTCGGCGCCGTCTCCGACCCGCAACTGGTCTACGAAATGGGACAGGCGGTGGGGCGGCAATGCCGTCTTCTGGGCATTCAATGGAATTTCCTGCCCGTGGTGGATGTCAACAACAATCCCCTCAACCCTGTCATCAACACCCGCTCTTTCGGCGAGGATCCCTCCGAGGTGGCGCGCTTGGCCACCCTCTACCTGAAAGGTATGCAGAGCGAAGGGGTGATGGGTTCGGTGAAGCATTTTCCGGGACACGGCGACACCAAGACCGACTCGCATCTCGCCCTCCCGCTCATTTCCCTTGATAAACAAATCCTGGACAGCATTCATCTTGCGCCTTTCCGTCAACTTATCGACGAGGGCGTGGAGAGCGTGATGGTGGGACACCTCAATATTCCCGCCTACGATTCGAGCGGACTGCCTTCCAGTCTGAGCCCGCTTGTGGTGACGCGGCTTCTGCGCGAGGAGTTGGGCTATCGGGGATTGATCGTGACCGACGGCCTGGAGATGCAGGGGGTGCGCAAGGCTTTGCAGTCGTTGCCCGGCTATAAGGAGACGGGCGAGGGTTCTATCGAGGTGCAGGCGCTGCGGGCAGGTTGCGACGTGCTTTTGCTCCCGCAAAATCCCGAAGCGGCGGTGAAAGCCATCGCCCATGCGGTCAAGACGGGAAAGCTGCCCCGCGAGAGGCTCGAGAACGCCTGCCGCCGCATCCTCTACTACAAATTCCACCCGGCTTTCGCCGCCGCTTATCATCGTTTTCCGCAAGCGGAAACGATGCGCAACCTGCCCCGCTTCATCGAGGATTCGCTCAACGGTGCCTCCGTGCAGGCCTTGCAGCAGGACATCTACGACCATGCCGTGACGGTGATGGACAATATCGGCGAGGTGCTGCCGCTCTCGCCCACCGTCGCCCCCCGCAAGATCGCCCTGCACATAGGCACGGGCAAGGCCGATGAATTCTCCCGGGCGCTGTCCGAATTCGATCCCTCGCTCGAACAGCTCTTTCTGGACAAGAATTTCAACTATGGCGCGGTGGCTTCCGGCTCGTTGCTCAACCGCTTCAAGGACAAGGATCTCATCCTGCTTTCCATAACCAACACCAACTACAACCCGAACAAGAACTACGGTATCACCGAACAGACCCTGCGCCTCTGCAAAGCCCTGCAAGACGTGCAGGTTCCGGTGGTGCTCTGCGTCTTCGCCTCCCCCTACGCCCTGCTGTCGTTCTACGACATGCCGCATATCTCGGCGGCGGTGTGCGGCTATCAGGATGTGGACGAAAGCAAACGGGCCTGCGCGCGGATACTCTACGGCGCCCTGCCCGCCACGGGACACCTGCCCGTGAGTGTGGCCCGCTATTGGCCGGCGGGTTTCGGCATCAACACCTCGGCCTGGATATTGGACTTCGACCCCACCTATCAGGAATCGGGACTTCCGTCCGAAACCCGCCGGCACATCGACTCGCTGGCGATGACGGGTCTGGAACAGCAAGCCTATCCCGGCTGTCAGATTCTGATTGCCAAGAAAGGCAAGGTGGTCTACGACAAATGTTTCGGCACCGCCACCTACGATTCGCTCTCGCCCGCCGTGCAGCCCAACAGCCTCTACGACCTCGCCTCGCTCACCAAAATCCTGGCCACCACGCTGGCCTATATGCGTCTGTATGAGAACGGGGAAATCTCGCTCGACGAGCCGATACGCGACTTTCTGCCGCGCCTGGGACAGACCAACAAGAAGTACATCACTTTCCGTCAGGCGCTGACGCATCAGGCCGGGCTAAAAGCGTTTATCCCTTATGTGGAGCCCGATTTGACGCACAACGGAAAACCGGTCTTCGACAGCGTGTATTCGTCGAACTATCCCGTGCAGGTGGCCGACCGCCTCTTTCTCATCAAGGACTACGACAAGGAAATCCGCAAACGCATCGACGAAACGCCTGTCAACGCGCGCCGTCCGTATGTGTACAGCGACCTCGGTTTCTACTATCTCAACGAGGCCTTGCAAAAAATCACCGACACCACGCTGGACGGTTTTGTGGAGCGGGAATTCTACGCGCCCTTGGGATTGAAGACCTTGGGTTTCCGTCCGCTCAACCGTTTTCCGCTCTATCAGATTATGCCTACCGAAAACGATACCTTAGTGCGGAAGCGTCTGATACGGGGCTATGTGCACGACCCCCTGGCCGCTTTCTCGAACGGGGTGGCGGGCTCGGCGGGCTTGTTCGGTTGCAGCCGTGATGTGGCGGTGATCGGGCAGATGCTGTTGCAGAACGGCTTTTACGGCGGCATCCAGTTCTTCGACTCCGCAACGGTCAAGGCCTTCACTTCCTGCCGTTTCTCGCAGGCCGACAACCGCAGGGGCGGCGGCTTCGACAAACCGCCTTTCAAGAAAGACGACCCCTCGCCCACCTGCGCGTCCGCCTCGCCCGAAAGCTTCGGACACAGCGGCTTCACCGGCACCTATCTGTGGGTCGATCCCGCCCAGGACATAGTCTATGTATTCCTCTCCAACCGCGTCCACCCCGACTCTCATAACAAAAAACTGAACGCCCTAGGCATCCGCACCGCCATTCTGGAATTGCTCTGCAACCCCGAATCTGAGAATTAAGCTGAGCAACTGAAGGCCTACAAAAAAAGTTGCCAATAATAGAAACTTTTGTTACCTTTGTGGTAGTTGAAAAATTATCGAAAGCATGAATCAGGTTGCCTCTATGCCCAAGCGCGGAGCAGCGATCCATCAAATAGGCTCATTGTTCCTCAAACGCCGGAAGGAATTAGGGCTTACGCAAGAACAGCTGGGCGAAAAGGTGGGCGTAACCAAATCGGAGATTTCCAAAATCGAGAACGGCCGCGGCATCACCTTTTCCACCATACAGAAACTCTCGGACGCCTTGGGGGTATCGGCACAGATAGAATTGAAGCCGACCGCCCCGGCATCCATCGACAGCATCCATTACATCGTGATGTGCCTCGGAATGTTCGCCCGGCAATACAAACTCACCAAGAAAGAGGCCTGCAACTATCTGTCGAGGTTCAAGGGATTGGACTTTTCCATCCGCAACTACGAGGCGGAGCACCAACTCTCCTTGCAGGATTGCGTGGATGACATGGTGGCTATATGCCAAAGAAACGGAGGAGGTATCGGATGAAGCTATACCACGGTTCCAACCAGTCCATTCTGCATATAGACCTTGCCAAAGGGAAAAGATACAAGGATTTCGGGCAAGG
>CAZEOJ010000027.1:10554-15360 GCA_964513825.1 uncultured Bacteroidaceae bacterium | reverse complement strand
GCCATTTTCTGGTATTTCTCCTGCGGGGAATAGATGGGCGTGTCGGGTTTGAGGCTCTCGTCTACTTTCACGACAAAATGAATGGCGCGATTCTGCAATTTTCCGCGCAGAAAGTCCAGAATGCTCTTTTGCCCCTGCGTGAGCGTTTCGGCGGCATAACTGTTGGCCACCGTCAGTTCCACCGCATAAGCCTTTCCCAAAACGGGTTGCGCCATAGAGAGGATGTTGGCGATGCCGGGTTGGTCGGCCTGTATGCTCTCGATATAGGCTTTCCATTGTTGGTCTAAGGCAAATTGAGTGAATTCCTTATCGGGTTGCGTCGACGAAAGGGTCTCTTGCGGGGCGGTGTTCTTAGGCTGGGTCTGTGCCGAAAGGCCTTGCAGGGAAGTGGCGCTTCGGAACGGCTTTTCGGGCGCGGCGGGCGATGCGGGCTGCGGGGCGGGTTTGGGTGTGGCCACGGGCTGCTGAACAGGAGAAGCCACGGGCTGCTGAACTTGCGGTTGCGGGGCGGGCTTCGGCGGAACCGGGGCGGCGACAGGCGGCTGTGGCTGTGCAGGTTGCGCCACGGGCTGCTGAACTTGCGGTTGCGGGGCGGGTTTAGGTGTAGCCACGGGTTGCTGAACAGGAGGAGCCACGGGCTGCTGAACTTGCGGTTGCGGGGCAGGCTTCGGCGGAACCGGAGCGGCGATAGGCTGCGGCTGCGCAGCGGCGGGCTGTGCGGCCGCCTCAGGCAACTCCCCCACGCCCACGCTACGGGCCTCCTCACCCTGCAAGGCCGACGCCTTGAAAATCCTCACCATCTGCAACAACAGAATCTCCACCAGCAAACGCTTGTGGTTACTGTTGCGATACTGCAAATCGCACTGATTGCCACACTCCAAGGCCGAAAGCAACTGCGCCAGCGAACACGCTTCGCTCTGCTCCTTGTAACGTTGCCGCAACCGGGGCGAACTCTCCACAAGCGCCTCGGTCTGCGTTTCCTTCATCATCATCAACGTGCGCAGATGCAGACTCAATCCCCCTACAAACGTCTGTCCGTCAAAACCATTCTCCAACACCTGATTGAACAGGTTGAGCGCCCCCGGCACATTGCCTTGCAGAAAATAGCCGAACATCTCGAAATAGGTCTCGTAATCCAAGATGTTGAGCATGGAAATGGTCTGCTTGTAGGTGATGCTGTTACCCGAAAAGCTTACGATCTGGTCGAACATCGAGAGGGCGTCGCGCAGACCGCCGTCGGCTTTCTGCGCCACCACACGCAAAGCCTCTTCCTCGAACGCGATATTCTCTTTCTCGCAGATGTTTTTGAGATGCTCCACCATATCGTCGATAGTGATGCGCTTGAAATCGAAAATCTGACAGCGGCTCAGAATGGTGGGGATGATTTTGTTCTTCTCGGTGGTGGCGAGGATGAACTTGGCATAGGCGGGAGGTTCTTCGAGCGTTTTGAGGAACGCATTGAAGGCCTCGGAGGTGAGCATATGCACTTCGTCGATGATATACACCTTATATTTACCCACTTGCGGCGGAATCCGCACTTGCTCCACCAGGGCGCGCATAGCCTCTACATTGCGGTTGGAGGCCGCGTCGAGTTCGTAGATATTCTGGGAGGCGTTTTGCAGGAAACCTTTGCAGGAGTCGCATTCGCCGCAGGGTTCCATATCGGGCCCGGGATTGGTGCAGTTGATCGTGCGCGCCAGAATGCGGGCGCAGGTGGTCTTGCCCACACCGCGGGGGCCGCAGAACAGAAACGATTGCGCCAGATGCCCGTTGCGTATCGAGTTTTTGAGCGTTTCGGTGATGGCTTTCTGCCCGATGACCGTGCCGAAAGTGTCGGGACGGTACTTACGTGCCGATACCACAAAATCTTCCATAATTCCTATCTTTTTCAAAACCTGCCAAAGTACGAAAAAAAAGTTACTTTTACCTCAAATTTCCGACTTATGATCCGGGTTGAAGACATTCGCAAGACATACGAGAACCTGCAAGTGCTCAAAGGCATCGACCTACATATAGACAAAGGCGCGGTGGTGAGCATCGTGGGTGCCTCGGGCGCGGGCAAGACCACGCTTTTGCAGATTATGGGGAGTTTGGAGCGCCCCGACAGCGGCAAGGTCTTTATCGACGGGGTGGATATTTTTTCGCTCAAAGCCAAGGAATTGGCCCGTTTCCGCAATCGGGAAATCGGCTTTATCTTCCAGTTTCATCATCTTCTGCCCGAGTTTACGGCTTTGGAGAATGTGATGATTCCGGCGCTGATTGCCAAATGCCATAAAGCAGAAGCACGCAAGAAGGCGGCCGGACTTCTGGATTTCTTGGGTCTGTCCGACCGCATGGAGCACAAGCCCGGGCAACTGTCGGGGGGCGAGCAGCAACGGGTGGCCGTGGCGCGGGCGTTGGTGAACGATCCCAAAGTGATTTTCGCCGACGAGCCCTCGGGCAATCTCGATACCGAAAACGCGCTCGCCCTGCACAATCTCTTCTTCGATTTGCGGAAAGAGTTCGGTCAGACCTTCGTCATCGTGACGCACAATCCCGACCTGGCCGCCGATTCCGACCGCACCATACGGATGCGCGACGGCAGCATCCTCGACCCTACGCGTTGAACTTATACTGTTTCTCGTAGTATTTCTGATAGTCGCCCGAGGTGACGTTGCGCAGCCATTCCTCGTGGTTCAGATACCAGTCTACGGTAAGTTCCATACCCTGTTCGAACGTAACGGAGGGTTTCCAGCCCAATTCGTTCACCAATTTCGATGAATCGATGGCATAGCGCAAATCGTGGCCGGCGCGGTCCTGCACATAGGTGATGAGTTTCTCGGCATCGCCCTCGGGGCGTCCCAGCTTTCTGTCCACAATCGAGCAAAGGAGTTTCACCAAAAAGATATTCTGCTTTTCGTTGTGACCGCCCACATTATAGGTCTCCCCTTTCCTGCCCTTGTGGAAAATGAGGTCGATGGCCGAAACATGGTCTTCCACAAAGAGCCAGTCGCGCACATTCTCGCCCTTGCCGTAGATAGGAAGCGGCTTATGGTTGCGTATATTGTTGATGACAAGCGGAATGAGTTTTTCGGGAAATTGGTAGCCACCATAGTTGTTGGAACAGTTGGAAAGCACCACGGGCAGGCCGTAGGTATGGAAATAGGCTCTCACCAAGTGGTCGGACGAAGCTTTGGAGGCCGAATACGGGCTGCGCGGATCGTAGCGGGTGGTTTCGGAAAAGAAGCCGTCCTTTCCCAAAGAGCCGTAAACCTCATCGGTGCTGACATGATAGAAAAGCTTGCCCTCGAAGTTGTCTTTCCATGCGGCGCGCGCGGCGTTGAGCAGGGTGACGGTGCCCACGATATTGGTGCGGATAAACTCCATAGGATTGGCTATCGAGCGGTCTACATGCGATTCGGCGGCCAAGTGGATCACGCCGTCAAAATGATATTTTTCAAAAAGTTCCGCAACCCGTTTCTCGTCCACGATATCGCCTTTCTCAAAAACATAGTTGGGCGCTTTCTCCACATCTTTCAGGTTTTCCAGATTGCCGGCATAGGTGAGTTTGTCGAGGTTCACCACGCGGGTGTCGGGATATTTGTTGACCCAATGACGGACCAGATGCGAGCCGATGAATCCGGCGCCTCCTGTAATCAAAATGTTTTTCATATTAATATGCTCTGATGTTTTTATTCTCCATATAATTGACGAATGCCCGGCAGACGGTGCGGTTGCCGCCTGCGGTGGGATAACGTCCTGTAAAATACCAGTCTCCTGTGTTTTCGGGACAGGCTTTATGCAGGTTCTCCACGGTCTGATAAATCACTTCCACTTCGGCTTTCACGTTCTCACTCAACAGGAGCGCGATGCGCGAGGAGATTTCTTCTTCCGTAAAAGGCGCGTAGACCGCATGAACGCAGTTGCGCATGTCGGCCACGGGCTTCTCCAACTCCTTGCGGCAGGCTTCGTAGGTTTGCGTCAACACATCCTCCCGCCCGCTTTCCCGGAGCAGGGAAACGGCGGCCTCGAAAGCCACCAGTTCGCCCAGTTTCGCCATATCGAAGCCGTAGCAATCGGGATAGCGTATCTGCGGGGCGGTGGAGACCACGATGATTTTCTTCGGGCTCAGACGGTCCAGCAGACGCAGGATATTCTCACGGAGCGTGGTGCCGCGCACAATCGAATCGTCCACCAGCACCAAGGTGTCGCGTCCCGCACGCACTTGTCCGTAGACCACGTCATACATACGGCCCGCCAAGCCGTTCCGCCGTGCCTCGTCGGTGATGAAAGCGCGTCTTTCGGCATCTTTCCACACAAGTTGCTCCATACGCGGACGGGACGAGAGCGCACCGCACAGGCCCAAGAAAGCCACTTGCGCGGTATTGGGAACGGGGGTGAAAATCGTGTTCCCGAAATCTCCGCCCACGGCCTTTTCCACCTGTGGCGCCAAAAGTTCGCCCAGGGTCTTGCGTTCGCGGTAAATCTGCGCATCGGTGGCGCGAGAGAAATAGATATGTTCGAACGAACAGGGGCGCACCTCGCTCACGGCGGGCAGACAAGGAGACACTTCCGCTTCTCCGTCGGGGTGCACGCAGAGGATATGGCCGGGTTCCAGTTCGCGCACCTCTTCGAAAGGCACGTCGAAAACCGTTTGAATCACAGGTCTTTCGGAGGCAGCCACCACAATCTCGTCGTCCATATAATAGTAGGCGGGACGGATGCCGCAGGCGTCGCGCAGAACAAAGCCCGCGCCCTCGCCCGTCAGTCCGCCGAACACAAAACCGCCGTCCCATTTCTTGGCGGCCCCGGCGATGGCCTCCCGTA
>CAZEOJ010000027.1:7657-10454 GCA_964513825.1 uncultured Bacteroidaceae bacterium | reverse complement strand
GGGCGCGGGCGGTGAGTTCCAACACAATACGGGTATCGCCCCGGTTGTCGTCTTCCTGTATCGCCATGCCCGAACGTTGCAGTTCCTCCACCAAGACATCGATGTTGGTGAGATTGAAATTACCCGCCATCATCAGGCTCTGTTCCGCACAGGAGCCCTTGTGCACCAAAGGATGCAGGTTCCCGGAATCGTTTCTTCCGAAAGTGCCGTAACGGAGATGTCCCAAGAAAAGTTCTCCCTCCCACTGCGGGCCGTCCGCGCCGCAAGCGTGCGCGAAAATATCGTCCACGGCGGTGGCCGAAGGATACTTCATCACCTCCGTCCGCAGAACGCCCCTCTCCCTTCCCATATAGGCCAGACCCGCGCCGTCCTGCCCCCGGTTGCGCATTTTGGTCATCAACGCATACATACGCAAAAGGCCGAAAAACCGCTCCCCGTACTTTTCCGTATAGTAGGCCGCAGGTTTACGCAACCGCAGCAAAGCAAGTCCGCATTCGTGTTTTATCACCTCGCTCATAACTTACAGACCCGCCGCCAACACATCGGCGATATGGATACAACCTATATTGAGTTTCTGTTTCTTGATATACGCCTCCATATTGCCCAGACAGGTGGCGTCGGTCGAAACGATATACTCCGCCTGCGTGGCCAGGGCGTTGTTGAGTTTCTGCCGCGTCATGGCCACCGAAATCGGTTCGAAGCCCAGGCTGAACATGCCGCCGAAGCCGCAGCATTGGTCGGTCTTGTCCATCTCGATCAATTCGAGCCCCTCCACGTTTTTGAGCAACAGGCGCGGTTCTTCCGAAAGGCCGTATTCGCGCAGGGCCGCGCACGAGTCGTGATACGTGACCTTGTGTTCGAATTTCGACCCCACTTTCACCACGCGCAACTCGTTGACGATATAGTCGGTGAATTCGTAGATACGGTTGCGCAGGTTGCGGTATTCCAGATGCAGACCCGTGTTGTGGAACAGGTTCTGACATTGGTTCCTGAGGTATCCCACGCACGAGGCCGACGGGCAGACCACCGGAAGCGACGAAGAGAACGCCTCGATGAACTTCTCGCCTATCTCCTTCGCCTCGTCCCAATAGCCGTTCTTGAAGGCGGTCTGCCCGCAGCAGATCGGCTCGGGGCGATAATTCACCTCCACCCCCAGGTGCTCCAGCACCTTGATGGCGTTGAAAGCCGTTTGGGGATAGAGCTGGTCGATACAGCAGGGAACAAAGAACTCAACCTTCCTTTTGTCCATAATTTTCCGAATTTCCGGCAGCGGAATCCTCGGCCTTTTTCTCCGGCTTCATCTGCGGGAAGAACAATACATCCTGAATGGATTTCGAGTCGGTCATAATCATACTCAGGCGGTCGATGCCGATACCCAGACCCGCGGTGGGAGGCATACCGAATTCCAGCGCGCGGAGGAAATCCTCGTCCAGCACCATGCTTTCCTCGTCGCCGCGTTTGCCCAATTCCAACTGTGCCTCAAAGCGTTCGCGCTGGTCGATAGGGTCGTTGAGCTCGGAATAGGCGTTGCAGAGTTCCTTGCCGTTGCACATGGCCTCGAAACGCTCGGTGAGGCCGGGTTTGCTGCGGTGTTTCTTGGTGAGGGGCGACATTTCCACGGGATAGTCGTAGATAAAGGTGGGCTGGATGAGTTTCGACTCGCAGGTCTCGCCGAAAATCTCGTCCACCAGCTTGCCTTTGCCCATAGAGTCGTCCACTTCCACGCCCAACGACTTGGCCGTCTTGCGCAGGGCGTCTTCGTCCATCTGCGACACGTCGATGCCCGTAAAGTGTTCGATGGCCTCGAACATCGTATAGCGTTTCCAAGGACGCTTGAAATCAATCACATTCTCCCCTACTTTCACCTGCGTGCTTCCGTGCAGGGCCATAGCCACTTTCTCCACCATTTCCTCCACCAGATTCATCATCCATTCGTAGTCCTTATAGGCCACATAGAGTTCCATTTGGGTGAACTCGGGGTTATGGAAGCGGTCCATACCTTCGTTGCGGAAGTCTTTCGAGAACTCGAACACGCCTTTGTAGCCGCCCACGATAAGGCGTTTGAGATAGAGCTCGTCGGCGATACGCAGGTAGAGCGTGGTATCGAGCGTGTTGTGGTGCGTCTTGAAGGGTCGGGCGGCGGCGCCTCCGTAGAGGGGTTGCAGAATGGGGGTCTCCACTTCCAGATAGCCTTTCTCTGCCAGAAAGTTACGCATGGTGTTGACCAGAAGGGTGCGTTTCACAAAGGTCTCGCGCACCTGCGGGTTCACGATAAGGTCCACATAGCGTTGCCGATAGCGTTGCTCGGGGTCGGTGAAGGCGTCGTAGGTCTTGCCGTCTTTTTCTTTCACGACGGGCAGCGGGCGGAGCGATTTGCTGAGCATCGTGAAGCTTTTGACGTGTATGCTTGTCTCGCCCATTTTGGTGATGAACACGAATCCTTTGACACCTACGATATCGCCTATATCGCTGAGTTTCTTGAATACGGTGTTATAGAGGGTCTTGTCTTCGCCGGGGCAGATTTCGTCGCGATTGATGTAGAGCTGGATGCGTCCCGTGTCGTCTTGCAGACCGGCAAAGGAGGCGGCGCCCATCACGCGGCGGCTCATGAGGCGTCCGGCGATGCTCACTTCTTGAAAAAGGGTGTTGTCTTTCGGAAATTTCTCCAAGATTTCGGCTGCCGTGGCGTTTACTTCGAAGGTGGGGGCGGGATAGGGGTCGATGCCCATCTGTTCGAGGGTTTCTTTGGCCTGGCGGCGAAAAATCTCCTGATCGGTCAATTCCATATTTATTTACT
>CAZEOJ010000027.1:0-7557 GCA_964513825.1 uncultured Bacteroidaceae bacterium | reverse complement strand
AAACTGCGAAGATACGAAAAGTCGGGCGCAGAGACAACTAAAAGTCTACTTTTAAAGCGGTCTATCGAAATGGGTAGGACTTCTCTGAAAAAAATAGTAAGTTTGTCGGTTTTAGGGAAAAACGCTGAAAGATGAATATGCAACCCGTCACGCTTAAAGACAAGCAATTCCAGCCGTATATCTCGGCCGACGAACTGCAACGAATCGTGGCCCGCCTGGGCGAACAGATCAGTTCGGATTACGCAGGCAAAAGTCCCGTCTTCCTCATTGTGTTGAACGGGGCTTTTATGTTTGGCGCCGATTTGATGAAACACATCGACCTCTCCTGCCGCGTATCGCTCATCAAGGTGAGCAGCTACGAAGGGATGAAGAGCACCAACACCGTATCCGAACTCATCGGGCTCACCGACAGCATCGAGGGAGAGGATGTGGTGATTGTGGAAGATATTGTCGATACGGGCGTCACGATGGATCACCTGCTCAACACTTTCAAGGACAAGAAGCCTAAGAGCCTCGCCATCTGCAGCTTGCTTTTCAAGCCCGACAAATTCACCAAGAATTTCAAGATCGACTATATCGGCAAGTCCATCCCCAACGAATTTGTGGTGGGTTACGGCTTCGACTACGACGGTTATGGCCGCAACCTCCCGTGCTTATACAGCGTTAAGGAATAAATCTTTACAGCCATGCTGAACATTGCGCTTTTCGGCCCTCCGGGGGCAGGCAAGGGCACGCAGTCCGAAAAACTGATTGCCCGATACGGGTTGTTCCATATCTCCACAGGCGACATACTGCGCAAGGAAATCGCCTCGGGTTCGGAGCTGGGCAAGCAAATCGACGAGGTCATCTCGGCCGGACACTTGGTTTCCGACGAACTCATCATGCGTATCATCCGGAAAACCCTCACCGAGAATCCGCATGAAAAAGGCATTCTTTTCGACGGCTTTCCGCGCAATCTTTCCCAAGCCAGATTGCTTGAAGATCTTTTTGACGAGCTGCACCTGCCGTTTTTCGGCATATTGAGCCTGGACGTGCCGCGCGAGGAACTCCTCGCCCGCATCGTGAACCGGGGCAAGACCTCGCACCGCAACGACGACAACGAAACGGTGTTTGAGGAACGGCTCAAAGAATACGAACAGAAGACCCTGCCCGTGGCGCGCTATTTCGAGGAGAAAGGCCAATACCACACGGTGTGCGGCACCGGCACGCTGGACGAAATTTTTGAACGCTTGGTTCATCAAATCGAAGAAAAATGAATGCAAATCCCACGATAGAAGACGTAAAGGCCGCCCTCGGCCATGTGCAGGACCCTGAGTTGGGCAACGATCTGGTAAGCCTGAACATGATCCGCAATATCGTGATCAAGGGAAAGACCATCGCTTTCGACTTGGTGCTCACCACCCCCGCCTGTCCGCTCAAAAAAGTGATGAGCGAGGGTTGCCGCGACGCCATCGCCCGTTATATCTCTCCCGACTTCGAGGTGGAGATAAACCTCACTTCCGAAAAACCCGCCGCCCCGCAGACCGATCTGAGCCAGTTGAAGAAGGTGAAACATATCATCGCGGTGGCTTCGGGAAAAGGCGGTGTGGGCAAATCGACCGTATCGGCCAATCTTGCTTTGGCGTTGGCCGCACAGGGCAAGAAGGTGGCGTTGGTGGATGCCGATATCTACGGGCCGTCCATTCCCACCATGTTCGGCATAGAGAACGAACAGCCCCAAGGTGTGGAGATGAACGGACAGACCCTCTTGCTGCCTTTCGAGAAATACGGTATCAAACTCATGTCGATAGGCTTTTTCGTAGACCCCGACAAAGGCCTGCTGTGGCGCGGCCCTATGGCGGCCAACGCCCTGCGGCAGCTTTTTACCGAAACCTATTGGGACGAAATCGATTATATGGTGGTGGATTTGCCGCCGGGAACGGGCGACATCCATATCTCGTTGGTGCAGATGCTGCCTTTGAGCGGTGTGGTGATGGTTTCCACCCCGCAGGAGGTGGCCGTGGCCGATGTCCGCCGCGCGGTGCAGATGTTCCGCGAGGTAAAGGTGCCTATTCTGGGCATCGTGGAGAACATGGCCTATTTTGTGCCCGAGGACATGCCCGAAAAGAAATACTACATCTTCGGCAAGGACAGGTTCGAGGCCTATCTGAAAGAAACGGGCTTCAACCTGCTGGCGCAGATTCCCATGACCGAGGCCACGGCCTTGGCGGGCGACGCGGGTGTGCCGGTGGTGTTGCAGAACGACAACCTCATCGGGGCGGCCTTTATGAAACTCGGCCGGACGGTGGCGGAGCTTCGCTGCTGACCGTCGGCTTTAACGGAAGACGAATATATTAATATAAAATGATTATGAATAAGCAAGAAGTAGCCGAAAAAGTAAAGAAGATCATCGAGGAAAGACTCCGTCCCGCCTTGCAGATGGACGGCGGCGACATCACTTTCGAGGAACTTACCGACGATATGGTGGTGAACGTGCGTCTGCACGGTGCCTGCGGCACCTGCCCCCGCGCCCAGATGACCTTGAAACAGGGCGTGGAAGTGGCTATCCGCTCCGAGATTCCCGAAGTGGTGGAAGTGAACGCCGTAGGTTTCTAATCCCGACACGATTGGCCATGGAAAATCCCACGCTCCACACGCTCTTGAACCACAGGAGCATCCGTAAATATCAAGACAAGGACATTGCGCAAGATGTCCTCGACAAGATTCTGGAAGCCGGCATCCGCGCCTCCAACACGGGCAATATGCAAGTGTACAGCGTGGTGGTGACCCGAAGCGCGGAGATGAAAGAGAAACTTTCGCCCCTGCACTTCAACCAGCCCATGATCAAGCAGGCGCCGGTGGTGCTGACCATAGCCGCCGACGTGCAGCGTTTTCATCATTGGTGCGCCATTCACAAAGCCGAGAAATCCTACGACAACTTCCTGTGGTTTGTGTGCGGCTGTATAGACTCCACCCTCTTTGCGCAGAATATCGCCGTGGCGGCCGAGTCCTACGGATTGGGATTGTGTTTCTTGGGAACCACCCTCTACAATGCCGAGGAAATCGCGCAGGTGCTGGAAATGCCCGAAGGCGTGGTGCCCATCAACACCCTCACGTTAGGCTATCCCGCCGAGAACCCGCCCCTCACCGACCGCCTGCCCCTCAGAGCCGTGGTGCACGATGAGAAATACCGCGCCGAAACCGACGGGGACATCCGCGACCTCTACTATCAAATGGATCACAGCGACTTTACAAAAAAACTTTTAGAAGAAAACGATTTGCCCAACCTCGCGCAGATTTTCACCACCAAACGCTATACCAAGAAAGACAATATGGCGATTTCCGAAAAACTGCTCGCTTTCCTGAATCGCATATGGAACTGAACTTTTCCCTTCAACCTTTGGAATGGGCTTTGTTGGCCTGTATGGCGGTGGCGGTGACCGTGCTTATCCGCTTCTACATCACGGTCTATTCCAAAGTCTACCGTTATAAACCGCCGCGCCCCACACAGGAGAAACATCCCGTTTCGGTGGTGCTCTCGGGCAAGAACGAATACGAGGCGCTCAAAAAGAATCTGCTTTTCTGGCTCGAACAGAAGTATCCCGACTTTGAAGTGGTGGTGGTATATGAAGAAACCGACGAAGACGTGACGCAGCTGCTCAAAGAATTCGAGCGCCGCTACGACAAACTCGTCATCATCAACACCAACCAGAGCATCAACTTTTTCGACGAACAGAAATTCTCGCTCTCGATAGGCACCAAGTCGGCGCACAACGGATACGTCATCATGGCGCATCCCGAATTCCGCCCCGACTCGGAATACTGCATCGACCACATCCAGTCCGCCTTTACGCCCGAGACCCGTGTGGTGGTGGGTGAGGCTATCTTTACCGAACGCAAGAAACGCCTTTGCTCCTATCCCTTGTTCCGTATGTTGGAACAAAGCCTGCAATATCTCGGCTTCGCCATCGGAGGCAAGGCTTTTACGGGGCGGCAATGCCTTCTGGCCTACCGCAAGGATTTCTTTCTCGAACACCGGGGTTTCTCGGACAGCTACGCCCTGAACTGCGGCGGCTTCGACCGCTTCACCAACCGTATCACCTCCCCGCGTATGGTAAGCGTGCAGACCTCGCCCGAATCGCGGGTCAAATACACCCGAACCCTCACCTTGCGCGAAATGCTGCGCCAAGAACGCTACTTCCGCAACACCCTCGCCGCCTCGCACACCACTCCCCGCCGGGAGACACGCGCCTACCACTTTTTCAGCAATCTCTATATCCTGTTCTTTGTGCTCGGTATCGTGTATTTTGTGTTGGAGTGTGTGCCCGTGCAATCCGAGGCCGTGCCCCTTTGGGCGCTTGTCTTCGTGTTTTTAGTATTGTGTAAGTTCATTTCCCAGGCGGTGGTGATGCAGAAAGCGGCCAAGTCGTCTGGATACGGAACCCTTTGGTTCATGCTTCCCTTGTATGCGATTTTATCGCTATTTTTGCAGATTGCCCTGTGGGGGAGAAAACGCAGGCGTTGATGAAAAGCCGGGAAGAGAACAAGTTTACCGAATGGGTGCAGCGCTATCACGATTCCCTCTTTCAATTTGTATTGAAAAGAGTTAACGACGAAACCGAGGCCCAGGACTTGTTGCAGGAGATTTATACCAAGGCTTTCAATCATTTCGACTCGTTCAACCCGCGCTACGCTTTCAGCACATGGATTTTCACCATTGCCGAAAACACCTGCATCGACCATTTCCGCAGCAAGAAACGGCAGCAGAAAAAGCAGGAAAGATGGGCATTGGCACACCCTGCCGAAGAGAAGGAAGACACCCACAAACGGCTCTTGCTCCCCAATGCCGCGGAATTGGCCGCCTCCCTTCCCGAAAAATATAGAGCGGTGTTTGTCTTGCGCTATACCGAAGGCATGAAATATAAGGATATAGCCCAAAAGACAGGGATTCCGATGGGTACGGTAAAGACCTATCTTTTCAGGGCGAAGGCCGCGTTAAGTACCTCTCACCAAAAACGGAAAAGAGAAGATGCGTAAGTTGGACTGGTATATCATCAGGAAGTTCCTCGGATCGTTCTTTGCATCCATTGCATTGATAATCATAGTTGTCATTGTATTCGACATATCGGAGAAGATAGACAAGTTCATCGAGAAGGACGCACCCATGCGGGCGATCATCTTCGATTACTATCTCAACTTCATTCCGTACTTCATCAACATGTTCAGCTCGCTGTTCATCTTCATCTCGGTGATTTTCTTCACCACCCGCATGGCGCAGAACACCGAGATCCTGCCCGTGCTCTGTTCGGGGATAAGCTACCGGCGGCTGATGGTGCCTTATATCCTCTGCGCGGTGTTTATCGGAAGCCTCAACCTCGTGCTGGCCAATTTCGTGATTCCCGATGTGAACAAAGCGCGTATAGAATTCGAGCGTACCTATGTCAAGAATCCCTATCACAACACCAATACCAACATCCACCTGCAATACGACAGTTCCACCTACTACTATGTGGAGAGTTTCGACAACTCCACCGATATGGGACACCGCTTCTCGCGCGAGGTGATCGAGGGCAACCGTTTGGTGTCGAAAATCAACGCGCAGAACATACGCTACGATTCGTCGCGGAATGTGTGGAAACTGATTGACTATACCGAACGCGAACTGCTGCCCGAGGGAGAAAGGTTTTCGAGGGGAGGTTTCAAGGAGATGGAATTTCCGGTACGTCCCATCGACTTCGCCGCCGATTTCGTGAAGGTGGACGAGAAGAATTACCGCGAGCTGAACGAACTTATCAGACAGGAAAAGTTGCGGGGCGGCGAATTGGCTTCTTTTTATCGTTTCGAAAGACTGCAACGCTTCCTGCATCCTCTTTTGGCCATTATCCTCACCTTGATGGGCCTGGCCCTTTCGTCGGCCAAGACTCGCCACGGCATGGGCAAGAACTTAGCCATAGGCATCGCGTTGGCGTTCACTTTCATTCTCTTTTTGCAGATGTCGCGGGCCTTTGCCGTATCGGCCGTGATGCCGGTGTGGGCGGCGGCGTTCCTGCCTATCGTCCTCTACGGTATCGTGACGGGGTTCCTGCTCCGCTTCGCGCAAAAATAAAATTTCCGTGCCATGGGTGTCCGATTGCTCAACAATGCGTATTTAGGGTTGATGAAAGGACGGCTCGAAAAGATAGAACGCTTTTCGAGTGCGGCGGGCGAGGTGCAACGTGCCCAGCTCCGCTATCTGTTGGAACGGGGCACCGACACCGAATACGGCAAACGCTATGGCTTCGATTCCATACGCACCGAAGAAGATTTCCGCAAGAAAGTGCCGCTTATCACCTACGAGGGTCTGCAGGATTATGTGGAAAGATTGATGCGGGGCGAGGATTATCTGCTTTGGCCGGACAAGATTACCCGTTTCGCCAAATCGTCGGGGACCACCCGTTCCAAAAGCAAGTATATCCCCGTGAGCCGCGAGGCGCTTCAATATTGTCATATACGCGGAGGAAAAGACCTTTTTGCGCTCTATATCAAGGAGCATCCCGACAGCGGGATCTTCTACGGCAGGAATGTGTCGCTGGGCGGCAGTCTGCATCCCAGCCCGCAGCCCGGTATCGTCTGCGGCGATGTGTCGGCGCTCATCACCTGCAACCTTCCTTTCTGGACCTATTTCCGCCGCTCCCCGCGCCGCGAGATCGCCTTGCTGCACAGTTGGGACGAGAAATTGGAGGGCATGGTGAAAGACACCCTGCACCGCGATGTGCGCGGATTCCTCGGGGTGCCCTCGTGGATGATGCTCTATGTGGAAAAGACCTTGGAGGCATCGGGAAAAAGCTCGTTGCGCGAGGTGTGGCCGGACATGGAACTTTTTGTGCACGGCGGGGTGAGCTTCGACCCTTACCGCACGCAATTCAAGGCCTTGATGGGCGAGCCTTTCCGCTATCTGGAAACCTACAACGCCTCGGAGGGATTTTTCGGCATACAGGATTCGCTCTCGCAACCCGATATGCTCCTGATGCTCGACTACGGCATCTATTATGAATTTGTTCCTGTGGAGGAAACCGACAGGGAACAGCCCCGTGCCGTGGGGATAGAAGATGTGGAGGTGGGTAGGAACTATGCTCTGGCTATCAGCAGTAATGCGGGTCTGTGGCGCTATCTGATAGGCGACACGGTGGTGTTTACGTCCGTAAAGCCCTATCGCTTCAAGATAAGCGGCCGCACCCGGCATTTCATCAATACGTTCGGAGAGGAACTGATTGTGGAGAACGCCGACAAGGCGATCTCGGCCACCTGCGCGGAAACGGGCATCGAGATACGCGACTACACCGCCGCGCCCGTCTTTCTGGACAACCGCAACCGCGCCTGTCATCAATGGCTGGTGGAATTTGTCACCGAACCCGCCGATTTGCAGGCTTTCGCCTTGCGCCTGGACGGACATCTCAAAGCGGTGAACAGCGATTACGAAGCCAAACGGTCGCACGACCTAATGCTCAAACAGCCTCAAATCGTTCCCCTGCCGCCGGGCACGTTCCTGCGTTGGTTGGAGGCCAAAGGCAAACTGGGCGGCCAGCACAAGGTGCCCCG
>CAZEOJ010000026.1:0-15421 GCA_964513825.1 uncultured Bacteroidaceae bacterium | reverse complement strand
TGCTCGTTGATTTGGCTCATCAATTTGTTCATGTCAAGCAAAATTTAAAAGGTTAATAATTGTTGATTTTGCGTATTCAAGAGGGTTGGCACCCCCTTCAAGGCTCGCAAATATAGCAAAATTACCACAGAACAAAACCATGAAGATACCCTTTTCGCCCCCCTATATCGACCAGGCCGTGATAGACGAAGTGACGGACACCCTGCGCTCGGGCTGGATCACCACCGGGCCCAAGACGAGGGCGCTGGAAGAAGAAATCCGCCGCCTGTGCGGAGCGGGCGAGGTGCTGTGCGTCAATTCGTGGACTTCGGGCGCGATACTGATGTTGCGTTGGCTGGGCGTGAAGCCCGGCGACGAGGTGATAGTTCCCGCTTATACATACAGCGCCACGGCCTTGGCGGTGCTGCACGCCGGCGCCACGCCCGTCATGGTGGATTCGGGCGAGGATTTCAATATCTCTCCCGAAGCGATGCGCAAGGCCATCACCCCGCGCACCAAAGCCGTCATTCCCGTGGATATAGCCGGTTTTCCCTGCGATTACGACGCCATCAACCAAATCGTAGCCTCGCCCGAAATCAAGGCGTTGTTTACGCCCTCCTCGCCGATGCAGGAGAAGTTAGGGCGTATCCTGGTGCTCAACGATGCCGCCCATTCTTTGGGGGCGTATTATCAGAAAGGCAAGCGCACGGGTTGCGAGACCGATGTGGCGGTGTTTTCGCTCCATGCGGTCAAGAACGTCACCACGGCCGAGGGCGGCGCCATCTGCCTGAACCTGCCCGCGCCTTTCGACAACGAACAATTATATAAAGAGTTGCGCATGATGTCGCTCAACTGCCAGACCAAAGACGCCTTGACCAAAACCAAGGCGGGCGGCTGGCGTTACGACATTGTGGGCATGGGCATGAAGGTGAACATGGCCGATGTGAATGCCGCCATCGGTCTGGCGCAAATCCGTCAATACGATGGCCTGCTCCGTGAAAGAAAACGGGTCTTTGCCGCCTACGACAAGGCTTTTTCGGCCTGTGATTGGGCGATATGCCCGCCTTCGGTGCGGGACGGCAGGGAAACCTCCTGTCATATCTACGCGCTCCGCATCAAGGATTTTACCGAAGAACAGCGCGACCGCATGATAGACAGGATAACCGAAAAGGAAGTGGCGGTGAACGTGCATTTCATTCCTATGCCGATGCTCTCTTTCTTTAAGGGCTTGGGTTACAGGATGGAGGATTATCCGCAGGCCTACCGCAACTTTTGCGCCGAAATATCGCTGCCCATCTATCCGCAGCTGGACGAGGAGAAGGTGAATTTTGTGATAAGGGCCGTCAAGGAGGCCTACGAAGAAGTGCGATAAAGATGATTCGTTTTTTTGACCTGTTGTTTTCTTTCTTGGGATTGGTGATACTTTCCCCTTTGTTGCTTTGCGTGTATGCCGCCGTGTGCCTCGAAAGCAAGGGAGGCGGCTTCTACCGTCAGAAGCGTGTGGGCAAGGACGGCAAGGAATTCACACTCTATAAGTTCCGTTCCATGCGGGTGGGTTCCGATGCCAAGGGCTTGCTTACCGTGGGCGGCAAAGACCCGCGCGTAACCAAGACGGGCGTTTTTATCCGCAAATATAAGTTGGACGAGTTGCCGCAGCTTTTCAATGTGCTCAAAGGCGATATGAGTCTGGTAGGGCCCCGTCCCGAAGTGCCCCGCTATGTGGCTTTCTATACGCCCGAACAGCGCAAGGTGCTTGAAGTGCGGCCCGGCATCACCGACTACGCTTCTATCGAATATATCGACGAGAACAGAATCTTGGGAGAGGCCGACGATCCGGACAGGGTGTATATCGAGAAAATCATGCCCGACAAGATAAGGCTCAATATGAAATATATCGAGAACAGGTCTTTGAAAACGTATTTCAGCGTGATTTTCCTTACCCTGAGGAAGTTGATCTAAAAAAGAGAGGGGGGCGCTACGCGCCCCCCTCTCTTTATAATTTCCGATATAACTTATCGGATGATGGCCTGGAATTCGGCGTCTTCACGCAAGGTTATGAATTCGGCATCCTTGCGGGCCTGGTTCTTCAAGGCGGGCTTTTCGGCGACAGCCTTGTTGAGATGTTGGAGAACCTCGGCCTTGTTGCCCTCGCGGGCGGCGCATACCGCCAACAGATAGTAGGCGTCGGCGTCCATCAGGCTGTCCATGCAGTTGAGCGTGGCCTTGGCCGCGGCGATGTCCCCGTTCATCAACTGACCCAAAGCCAGGTTGTAAACGCATTTCTCACCGCCCATAGCGCTGACCGCCTTGCCGTATTCACCGTCCTTGATGTTGAGCATACCCATATTGAAAGCCGCTTCGGGATTGCCCGTAGCGATAGAGTTTTCGAAATGGGTGCGGGCGTTCTCAAAGTCGCTGTTGGCGATAGCGAGGGCGCCCATATTGTTGAGCACGTGACCTTCGCCCGGTTGCAGACCGTTGGCCGCATCCAGCAGGCTCTGCGCCGAAGCGTAGTCCTGCTTTTCGATATAGAGGGCGGCGGCGTTGTTGAAACCGCGGAAATCTTCGGGATAAACCTCGGTGGCCGACAGATAGATTTTAAGTTGGTTGTCCTTGTCTTCGGTCAACGTGGCCGCATAGAGCAATTCTTCCAGTTTGAGCGCGGAGGGTTCGGTAAGCGAAAGTTCGGCGATTTCCTCATCGGTCTTCTTGGGTTCGAGGAAGTCCACCTTGATTTCGGCCCTGCGCAGAGGAGGCAGGATATTGTCTTCAATTTCCTTGTAGATAACCGTCATGTTGCGGATTTCCTGTTCGCGGGCCTCACGGTCTTTGTGCGAGGAAATCACGTTGATGATGGTGTTCTTGTCGGCGATGTCCGAAGCGCGCAAGTCGGCGATGAACTTATCCCAGTCTTCACCCATCGATTCCACATTGGGCTTGATGTCCTGCTTGATGGAGGCGGGTTTCACCTTCATCTTCTTGGCCAAAGCCTTCACCGCCTTGTCGTAGGCCGAGCTGAAATATTTTTCGCTGGTCTTGGCACGGTTGTCGGAAAGGTTCTGATTGCGGCTTTCCTCACCTTCGGGCGAAGCCCACGCGCGGATATTGACCGCTTTCATCTCCATACCCGTGTTGAAGAGGCTGTCCAAAGCCTTGATCGAAGCCTTGGCTTCGGGCTTCTTGTTGAGGGGCAGGTTCCAGTTGAGGTTGTAGGTATCTACCAGATAGTAGATGATGGCCGTGTGGGGAATCACGGTTTCCTTTTCGTATTTGTCGGGAGCGATGGCCACCTTGGAGTGGTTCTTGTCGATGCGGGTGGAGGTGATGACCATGCCCGGCGCCATGCTGCGTTCGCCGAGAGGCACATTGCCTTTCACACCTTCGGCCTGCGTGCGGTTGGCCACTTCCATGCCGGCGGCTTTCTTCTCGGCATAGCCCACGGGGTTCACCACCAGCTGGCATTCCTCCATTTGGGGAACAAAAGCCACCTCGTCCGAATACGAGAACTTTCCGCCCGTCTTGTTGTTGATCATCGTGCCCTGACCCTGCGTTTTGAGACCGCGCAGGATAAAGGGTTTGAGTTCGGTTTCGCCGCCCTCATACTTGAGCACCGGTTGGAACACCACCACGGCGTTCACCCAAAAATACTTCTGGGGAATGGTGCCTTCTACCGACACTTTCACCTTATCGCCGTGCATTTCGAGCGGGTTGGGCTTCACTTCATACTTGACGGTGGCATGATTCTTTGCCATGTTCTTGAGGCTCTCGCAAGAGGAGAAAATCATTCCCACCGCGAGAATGGCCGAAACGCCAAGGATTTGCACTTTCTTCATCATACTATGCTGTTTTTATTTTTTGCAATAACACAAACTGCAAATGTAATAATTTCACTTGAATATTTTTTGTCTTTTGGCCAGATAGGCCTGCAACACCGGCACAAAGCCTTCCTGAATATCGGCCTCCACAAAATCAATACGATACTGCGCACAGCGGTCTTCCAACTGCCGGAGGTAGGCACGGTAGCGCTCCCGATAGGTCTGTCGGTATTGCGCGGGGCTCAACTTCACCTCTTTTCCGCTTTCCATATCCACCAGGCAACAGTGACGGGCCGAAAAATCCAGTTCCTGTTCGTGTTTCTTGTCGGAAACATGAAAGAGTATCACCTCGTTTTCGTGATAACGGAGGTGTTGGAGCGCGTCGAACAAGGCCTCGGGTTCGCTCTCGCCGTCGAACATATCGCTGAAAAGAATCACCAAGGAGCGTTTGTGGATTTGTTCGGCGGCGGCGTGCAGCATCTCCACGATGTCCGAGCCTTTTCCCAAAGGCGGCTTCTGACGCGAGGCCTCCAGCCTGCGTTCCAGTTCGCCCAAAAGATGTTTGAGGTGGGAGGGCGTGGATTTGACATCGGAGGCGTATTTGTCGTGGGTGGAGATAAAGCGCAGCCCCACCGCGTCGCGTTGCCTGACCAAAAGCGTCGACAGGCAGGCGGCGGCGCAGACCGAAAAAGACATCTTATCAGAAAAGAACATAGACGAGGAACTGTCTATGAGGATGTGGCAGCGGAGGTTGGTTTCTTCTTGAAATTTCTTGATATAGAGGCGGTCGGTGCGACCGTAGAGTTTCCAATCGATATGGCGGACACTTTCGCCGGGATTGTATTGACGGTGTTCGGCGAATTCTACCGAAAAACCATGAAAAGGGCTTTTGTGCAAGCCTGTGATAAAGCCCTCCACCACTTGGGAGGCAAACAACTCCAAAGAGGCGAAGGGCTCGGAGATCTGTCTATAAAAAGACTCTGACATTCAGATTTTTGCTGAACTACAAAATGGCGTCGAGTTTCTTTCTCAATTCACCTTCGGGAATGCTGCCCACGTGTTTGTCCACCACTTCTCCGTTCTTGAAGAAAATCAAGGCGGGAATGTTGCGCACCTTGTTCTGTTTGGTGATTTCGGGGCAGGAATCCACATCCACTTTGCCGATGAGGATTTTGCCGGCGTATTCTTCGGCCAGTTTCTCCACAACGGGAGCCAAGGCGTTGCAAGGACCGCACCATGCGGCGCCGAAATCCACCATCACGGGAGTGGAAGACTTCAAGACCAATTCTTCGTAATTGGCATCGGTAATGGTTGTTGCCATGATACAAATGTTTTTATGTTTATACTTCGTTTTGGGTTTAACAAGGGCGAATTTACACAAAAAAGCACGTAAACAAAAAGGACAAGCCTCCCGAAAGAAACTTGTCCTTTTAAAACCGTCTTCCAACCGGAAAGGTTCCGGACTGAAATTAGGCACCCAGGTGCAGACGACGGAAAGCCACCACGGCGGCGTCGCCGTTCTGCTTTACGTAGTCGCCCACGCTGAGTTTGCTGTCCATGATGTATTCCTGGAACATCAAGGTGTTTTCTTTGTAGAACTTCTCGATACGGCCCTTGACGATGTTGTCCAGCATCGCTTCGGGAATGTTGCCGGCTTTTTCGGCCGATACGGTGGCGATGATTTCGCGGGCCTGCTTGGCCTGTTCGGGCGTAAGCCAACCCTTGGCCGTGTTCGATTCGATGTGTTCTTCGGAATCCACGTGAGCGGGATTGATGCCGGCTTTCGACAGAGCGTTGTCGACAGCCTTCTGAATCTGCTCCTGCTTGGTCTTTTCGCGGGCCACCGACTTTTCGGTCTCGATAGTGGCGGCGGGCACCGATTCCTTGTCGAGAGCGACGGGATTCATGGCGGCCACCTGCATGGCTACATTGTGTCCCACCTCTTCTTTGGCCGAAGCCTTGTCGAAACCTACCAGCGTAGCCAGTTTGTTACCGTTGTGGTTGTAGGCGCAAACCATGCCCGCTTCGATGAACTCGTAGCCGGGAATTTCCATTTTTTCGCCGATTTTACCCACCAGGTCGGTGATGTGATCGGCTACGGTGCGGCCATCCACGTCCAAAGTCTTCACTTCGTCGGCGGTCTTTACCTTCTTGGCCAAAGCCAGTTCGGCCATCTTGCGTACCAAGCCCGTAAATTCGTCGTTCTTGGCCACAAAGTCGGTCTCGCAGCTGAGGCTTACGATGCAACCGAAAGTCTTGTCGGCGTTTACCTGCGCCCAAACCATACCTTCCTTGGCTTCTTTGTCGGCACGGTTGGCGGCCACTTTCTGACCTTTCTTGCGCAAGAATTCCACCGCTTTTTCAAAATCGCCGTCGCATTCGGTAAGGGCCTTCTTGCAGTCCATCATACCGGCTCCGGTCATTTGTCTCAATTTATTTACTTCTGCAGCTGTAATAGCCATTGTTTTTTAATTTTAAAGGAGTGTATTACTTCTTGGAAACTTTCTTGGTGGCGGGGACAGCCTTACGGGGACGACGGGCGCGCTGGCCTTCTTCGCCGTTTTCACCACGCTTGCGGTTCTTTTCGCTACCGCCTTCGTTTTCTTCCTCGTCCATACCGTCTACGGCAAGTTTCTCTTCGCCTTCGGCAACCTCTTCTTCGTCCTTCTGGTCTTTGTCGAGCTTGCGTTCGGTAAGGCCTTCCTCAATGGCGTTCACCACTTGTTCCACGATGAGGGCGATGGATTTGGAGGCGTCGTCGTTGGAGGGGATGATGAAATCCACCAAGTCGGGATTGACGTTGGTGTCCACCATAGCGAACACGGGGATGTTCAGACGGCGGGCTTCGGCCACGGCGATGTGTTCCTTGTTGATGTCAACCACGAAAACAGCCGACGGCAGACGGCCGAGGTCGGCGATGGAACCGAGGTTCTTCTCGAGTTTCTCCTTTTCGCGACGGATTTGCAGACGTTCGCGTTTGGAGAGGGTTTCGAACTGTTTGTCGTTCATCAGACGTTCGATACCGGCCATTTTCTTGACAGCCTTGCGGATGGTGGTGAAGTTGGTGAGCATACCGCCCGGCCAACGTTCGGTTACATAAGGCATTCCCACACGCTGTACCTGTTCGGCCACGATAGCGCGAGCCTGTTTTTTGGTGGCTACAAAAAGGATTTTGCGACCCGACTTGGCTATCTGCTTGATAGCGGCGCAGGCCTCATCCAATTTGGCTTCTGTTTTCTGGAGGTCAATGATGTGGATCCCGTTCTTTTCGGCAAAGATGTAGGGAGCCATTTTGGGATTCCATTTTCTGCGGAGGTGGCCGAAATGCACACCGGCATCGAGCAACTGCTCAAAAGTTACTTTAGACATGATATTTGTTTTTGTTTACGTTTCTATTGTAACGGAAAGCCGGATTCTATTCCGGCTCTCCGTCAATCTTCCGGTAGTCTGCCCATAGGAGAGTCCGAAAGATTTGAATGCTAAACGGGCAACAAAGGCCCTAAAAAGCGGGGTAAAATTCTAACGCTTGCTGAACTGGAAGCGCTTGCGGGCTTTGGGACGACCCGGCTTCTTCCTTTCCACCATACGCGAGTCGCGGGTCAGAAGGCCTTGGGCCTTGAGCGCGGGACGATGCGCGGCGTCGATTTCGCACAAGGCGCGGGCGATGCCCAGACGAAGAGCCTCGGCCTGACCTCTCACGCCACCGCCGTCCAGGTTGGCTTTCACGTCAAACTGGTTCAGCGTGCCTGTTACCTCAAAAGCTTGATTGGCGACATACTGCAACATACCCGTGGGAAAATAGGTCTTGTAGTCCTTGCCGTTTACCACGATGTTTCCGCTGCCGGCGGTGAGATACACACGGGCAACGGCGGTCTTTCTTCTACCTGTTTTGTTTGTAACTTCCATATTATCTTACTACTTGAGGTCTTTAACGTTAATCGGTTCGGGGTTCTGAGCCTGCTGCTGGTGTTCGGCACCCTCATATACATAGAGGTTGCGGAACAACTGACGGCCGAGAATACCTTTGGGAAGCATACCTTTCACCGCGTGCTCGACGATGAAGCAGGGCTTGCGGTTAAGCATCTGGGCGGGCGTGGCGAAACGCTGGCCGCCGGGGTAACCCGTGTGGCGGACATACACCTTCTCGTTCATTTTCTTGCCCGTGAATCTTATTTTTCCCGCATTGATAACAACCACATTATCACCGCAATCTACGTGAGGCGTAAAGTTGGTTTTGTACTTTCCCCTCAACAAAGAAGCGATTTCGGAAGCAAGACGACCCAAAGTCTGGTTTTCGGCATCTACCAAAACCCATTTCTTGTTGGCGGTAGCCTTGTTGGCTGAAATGGTTTTGTAGGTTAAGGTATTCATCTTCAATAATGTTTTTCTCTTAAAATCCCCTGCATACTTTGCGCAAAGGGAGCGCAAAGATATAACAAGTTTTATTTATGAACAACTATTGTTGAAAATTTTTATCCACAGGCTTCTACCGAACAATCCAGAACAAGCATCTTTCCCAGGCGGTAGAAATCGAACAGATACATATTCGGGTGCGGGCCGTTGAGATTTCTCAAAAGGGCCTTTTCTGTCAACTTGAAAACCCACCGCAGCAAAGGCGCCATCTTGAGGCGGTTCACCTTGATATAACAGGCCAGCAGACGGCTTTCCCGCACCAATTCGGGATAACGGCCGCTGTTGTAGAGCCGCAGCAGGTTCACATTGGCCAACACCGATTTTTCCAGCATACGCGCGTTGGTGTCCAGCCCCAAGTGCACCAAAGGGTTGTCGATAGCCACGACCGGAACGCCCAACCGCTTGAAATACACACCCAACAAGGTGTCTTCGTGCCCGTAAGGCAACATCTCTCCGTCTCCGGGAGACACTTTCGCCAACACTTCGGCGGGTATCATATAGTTGAACGTGCGGAATCCCTGCTTGCGTCCCGAACGGCTCTCGCGTTGATGCCCGTATGCAAACCGCAGACTGTGGCAAGGCGCAGGCAAACGGTCTTCCATCTCAAGTCCTCCCGTCACCACCACCCTTTCCCCTCGGCGGGCGAAATCGAGATACTTCTGTATATAGTCTTCCCGTACCACACGGGCATCGCTGTCCATGCAGAGCAGATACGGATACTGCGCCAAAGAAGGCAGAAGCCGGCGAATCTTGAAACGACCCACATTTTCTTTCCTCTCCATGTAACGCACATGGGCAAGTTCCGTCATGCGGCGGTTGTTTTCCAAACATTCCGTGGAGCCGTCTTCCACCACGATGATTTCGAAAGGCACGCCGCTTTCGCTCAGTTGCGCGTGCAGGTCGCGCACCAGTTGCAGACAATCGTAATTATAGTTGGGAATCAATACCGAAATCATAGCATATAAGAATTAAGGCACGGGGTCGTAGCCGCTGCCGCCCCACGGATGACAGCGGGAAAGCCGTTTTACCGTGAGCCATAGCCCTTTGAACGGCCCGTATTTGCGTAAGGCCTGCAAAGCGTATTCGGAACAGGTGGGCGTGAACCGGCAAGATGGAGGGAAAAGCGGAGAGATGCACAGCTGGTAAAAGCGTACCAAGCCTATGAAAATTCTATTCATGGCGCAGACGTTTTTGAAACAGCTCCTTGAATTGCTGCACGAGAACTTTCATTTCTTCCAAAGAAACCTCCTCTTTGCCTGCATATTGCAAAAAGAGCAAGAGCGTCTTTTGCGGAGGGACAAGACTTGCGATTTCCTCTTTGTGAAACCGATACACCTCGCGGAGCAGGCGTTTGATACGGTTGCGGGTGACGGCTTTTTTAAAATTGCGCTTGGAGGCGCTCACCATGAGTTTTACGGAAGGCGCATCGCAACTTTCCTTTTCTATCAAGAGAATACGCGCACGCAGACGGGGAGAGGGGGAAAGATGTTTTCCCTCCGAAAAAAGACAGGAAATCAGCCTTTGTTCGTACAGCCGTTCGTGTTTAGGCAGGGCGGACATAGCCTTTATTTTTTGGCTTTGCTGCGATTGTTCTTTTTGTCGGCCATGACAGCCAAGGCAGCGGCTTTATTGGCGGCAACCCTGCTTTCGACTTTCTTTGTCGGAGAAACGCTGCGTTCCTGTATCTTGGCGGTCGCCGATTTCTTTTTGCCCTTGGCGGGTTCGGTTTCCGCAACAGTTTCGGCGTTGGGACGATATTCGAAATGGGGAGAAATCTTGCTCAAATCGCCCCCGTGTTTGGTGAGGTCGGCGAGAAATTCACCCAAAGCCTCGGCCATCGAGCTGGAAGTGGGGGTAGGCGCGGCCAGATTCACGGTCAAGCCCGCTTGGTGCGCGGAATCGGCCACCGAATGCCCGTAGATACCTATCAACTTCTTCCCCTGCTTGAAATCCGGATAGTTCTCGAACAGCGATTTGATGCCCATTGGACTGAACATCAATATCATATCAATCTTCTCGATATCTATCTCCTGTGCCACTTTCACCGCGACGCTCCGATACATGGGCGCTTTCTTCAAGGGAAGCTTGGCCTTGGCGAAAGCGGCGGGAACATCCGAATAACTGTCTTCCTGACAAGGGAACAAAAACTTCTCGTTCTTGTGTTTGAGCACCACATCCATCATTTCTTCGGTGGTCTGCTTGCCGAAGAAAATCTTGCGTTTGCGGTATTGGATGTAGGTCTGGATATAGTAAGCCACCGACTCGGAGCTGCAGATGAACTTCATCGAAATGGGAATCTGCGCCCGCATCTCCTTGGCCATGCGGAAATAATGATCCACCGCGTTGCGGCTCGTCAGAATCACCGCTGTATAATCTAAAAGATTGATTTTGTTCTTACGAAATTCTATGGCGGAGATACCTTCCACCTGAAACAATTTCTTGAAAGTAAACTTGAGCCCGTATTTGTCGGAAACAGGTTTGTAAGGTGATTTCTCAAAATCGGCCGGAGCAGGTTGGGAAATCAGAATATTCTTTACCTTACATGTTTTCTGCGAGGTTCCCATCGGTGTTCTTTATACCTTTAACGAGAATTTTGTTTCTCTCCCGGCAACCCTCTTCCTCTCTCTCCTGTCGCTTCGCTACAAAGCGAAGAACACCTTCCACAAGAAAAGGGGCACCAAGATTTCAAGGGCGCAAAGGTAAACAAAAATATGTAGGTAGGAAAATCGGCTTAGGCGATGTCCTTCGTATGAGAGATGCAGGATTTTGAAGACCGTGAGGCACGCAAAAAGCACAAGGAGCACATACATGAAGACGGTGCGCAGACCGGAATCGAGGGTGGATACGGCGCACAACATCGGCATGGCCAGAAGCGAGAAAAGGAAATCATGATAAATACCTTTGCGCCAAAATATTGTGGCGGCCTTATCTTCTTCTATCACATAGCCAACCCCATAAAAGACAATGCGTTTGAAAGCATAGTACAAAGCCGTGAACAGCATGGAGAACAGCATCACGTTCACTTTGGGATTTTCTACCTGTATCAGGAAAGGGAAGTCGAAGCGCCATGTAAAGCCGCAGTCGGTCAACAGAAAGTAGACCAACCAAGAAAGACCTGCCCACGCCACCACAACCACCAGAAACTTACGCCGTTGCGCCATTTGGCCACTCACCGAAGCAAGGCGCACGGGTTTGCCCCAATTCCGGAAATCGAACATACCCGACGCTATCGTGGAGATTTCTTTGACGTAGAACTGCACGAACCAGGCATAGAAAACCAAGGAAAGCAAGGCGCAGACCGCAACAAACACCATGTGGGTGCTTTCGGTCGGTATATGGGCGTTCCAAATCAATGAGTCCTGCATGGCTACTTGGTTTTGGCCGGATTTGCGTGGGTGAGTTTATGGAAAACCGTTTCCAGATCGTCTTCCTCGCGTTGCAAGGTAAGCACGGAAAGGCCTTTCTCCACCGCATAGGCGAAAAGTGCGGCACGGAGGTCGGCGCCATCCGCCTTGCAGACAATCCCGTAGGTATTCTTTTCGGCCTCCCGCTCCACCTCGGCTTCCCGCGCGGCGGCAAACGCACGGAAATCCTCCATGTCGGCTTCCCTGTCGAATTCCACACGGACGCGGACCTTGCCTTGCAGATGATGCGTGAGTTCGACCGTGGGCGCGTCGGCAATCAGACGCCCTTGGTTGAGCAACAGCACGCGGCCGCACACCGCCTGCGCCTCCTGCATGATATGGGTGGAGAAAAGCACCGTTTTTTCTTGGCCGATACGGCGCACCAATTCGCGGATTTCTTCGAGCTGGTTGGGGTCGAGACCCGATGTGGACTCGTCCAGAATCAATATCTCGGGATTGTGAATCAACGCCTGCGCCAAGCCCAACCGCTGGCGGTAGCCTTTCGACAAGGCCCCTATCTTCTTGTGCGCCTCGGAGGGCAGTCCCACCGCCTCTATCACCTCCCCCATCCGCTTGCCCACCGTGGCGGCATCGGTGTAGATACGCCCCACAAACTCCAAATACTCACGCACATACATATCAAGATAGAGAGGGTTGTGTTCGGGCAGATAACCGATTTTGGCACGTGCCTGCAAAGCCTGCTTCACTGTATCCGAACCGCATACCTCCACACGTCCCGCATCGGGAACAAGGTAGCCGCAAATCAGCTTCATCAGCGTGGACTTACCCGCCCCGTTGGGTCCCAGCAGCCCCACCACCTGCGGCGAGGAGACGGAAAACGAAACCTCGTCGAGAGCCTTCTGCGGGCCGTAGGATTTGCTCAGTTTTTCTACGTTCAGCATCATGACCGCCACACGGAAATTAGTATTCTATCTTGTCTTCGTAGCGTTCCCACGCCTCAAAAGGCTCCTTTCCCTCCACGGGAAAAAGCACGGTGACGGGAATTTTCCTTTCTTCGAGGGGCTTGCCGATTTCGTCGTAGAGAAATTGATCGTCGAAACCCGCTTGCGCCGCGTCCTGACGACAGCCCGCAAAATAAAGCCTGTCGATACGCGCCCAATAAATGGCCGAAAGGCACATGGGGCAAGGCTCGCAGCTGGAATAAATCTCACAGCCGCTCAAATCGAAAGTGCCCAATTTGCGGCAAGCCTCGCGGATGGCGTTCACCTCGGCATGGGCCGTGGGGTCGTTGCTCAACGTCACCGAATTCCCCATGCGGGCAATCACCTTGTCGTCCTTCACAATCACCGCCCCGAAAGGGCCGCCGCCTTTTTTTATGTTTTCTTTCGCCAATTCAATGGCTTCCAGCATCCATTCTTTTCTCATCGCTTTTCTACTTTTTCAAGAACGCCTTATACCGTTCCGGATTCAACAATATCGCAACCGCCTCGTTCACCGTGGCATCGTCCTGCAACTCGGCCTCGGCGCGTCCGGACTGATAGTGGTAGCGCGACACGATTTCCTCCCGCAACAGACGGCTTATCTCGGCTTTGTTCTTGATCAAATCGTCTTTCTTGAGTTGTTCGAGCTGCGTCTTTATCGCTTCTATCTGTGTGTGAAGCATCTCCAAACAACTGTCCTCGCGGGCTATCTCGGAAAATTCCTCCAACGCTTTTTCGGTGGGCAGTTCGTAGGAATAATCCTTGTCCTGCATAAAGGCCACGAAATCCTTGTATTCGGCCTCGCCTATCTGAAAATCCTTGACCGGTGGAATCTTGTCGTGCTTGGAGGCATAACGGTTGGCGTAGTCAAACAAGAAGAATTTGTGGATAAGGCTCAACGAAACCTCGCTGATGACAGGGGGTTCTATTTCCAAATCGGGTTCGATGCCGTCGCCGTCGTACACATCGCGCCCGCCCGCCGTCTTGAAAAGCGTGCGCAGCGAATCGGGAATGCGGCGCGCCATGCCCTGCTCGTCTTTGTTGCTGTAATCCAAGGCCTGCACGCAACGCCCGCTGGGAATGTAGTATTTGGCCACGGTAATTTTCATCTGCGCATTATAGGGAAGAGGCAGGATATTCTGAACCAATCCCTTGCCGAAAGTGCGCTCGCCCACCAACACGGCGCGGTCGTAGTCTTGCATGGCGCCGGTAAGGATTTCGGAAGCCGATGCCGTGCCGCGGCTGGTGAGGAATACAATGGGAATCTCCAAATCGAGGGGCGCCTTGGTGGTGTAGTACGTATTGTCACGGTTGTCGATCTTTCCTTTCGTGCTCACCACTTCGAGCCCGCTCCGACAGAAAAGGTTGACGATGTCGACGGCCTCGTTGAGCAAGCCCCCGCCGTTATAGCGCAGGTCGTAGACCAGATATTTCATACCCTGCGCCTTGAGCGCCAGGAATGCGTCCTTGACTTCCTGCGTGGCGCCTTGCGTAAAGCCGTCTTGACGGATATAGCCCACACTGTCGCGCAACATGCCGCTGTAAGTGACGTTCTTGATGCGGATGGCCTGACGGGTGAGGTTTACGTCGAAAGGCTTGGGTGTGCCTTTCCTCTCTATCGTAAGCGATATTTTGGTGCCCGCCTGTCCTTTGAGCATGGCGCTCACGTCCGAAACGTTCTTGCCCTGCGTGGACTCGCCGTTCACGGCCAGAATCTTGTCGCCGGGCTTCAGCCCTGCCTTATCGGCGGGAAAACCCTCGTAGGGGTCGGTGATATATACCCAGCCGTCGCGGTAGTGGATGGTGGAGCCGATGCCGCCGTACTCGCCCTCGGTCATGATGCGGAAATCCTCTATCTCGGCTTCGGGAATGTAGACGGTATAGGGGTCGAGGGTGCGCAACATGGCGTCCAACGCGGCCTTTATCATCTTGCCGGGATTGGCGCCGTCCACATACACATACTCCACATTCTTGTAGACCGACGAGAAAATATCGAGGTTCTTGAGAATCTCGAATTCCTTGTTGCCGCTCGCTTCGGTCTGCTGGGCGCGGACAGGCGAAAGCCCCGCCAACAGAACGCCCGCGATAAAAAACAGACCGGCTGTTTTCCTTATCCTTACTTTCATCTTCCTATAAATTCGGCCAGTTCACGATAAAGACGCTGGGTAGGCAGCCCCATCACATTATAGAACGAACCCTCTACCGACTCTATGCCCACATAGCCTATCCATTCCTGGATACCGTAGGAACCGGCTTTGTCGTAGGGTTTGTATTTATCTATGTAATATTCGATTTCTTCGAGCGAAAACACACGGAACGTCACTTTCGACTCTACCGAGAAGGTGTGCTGACGGTCTTTGGTGCGGAGCGAGATACCCGTAATCACCTTGTGTGTCTGCCCCGAGAGCGCGTAAAGAAAGCGCACGGCCTGTTCGCGGTCGGCGGGTTTTCCGAAAGGTTTGTTGTCGAGCAGCACCATCGTGTCGGCGGTGATGAGCAGATAGTTTTCGGGCAGTTCGTCGTCCGAAAAAGCCACCGACTTGACGTGCGACAGATATTCGGGCACCGATTCCCGAGGCATACTCAAGGGGTAACTTTCGTCCACCTGTCTGGTCATCGTCTCGAATTCGAAACCCAAGGCCGAAAGCAGGTCTTTGCGGCGCGGGGAGGCGGAACCCAACACCAACCTGTAGGGAAAATTCTGGAATGGAAGCATAGCGTTCCGGTTTTTAATCTCAAATCTTCAAAATTAAGAAATTTCATTAAATTTGCCCTTTATGCTTGAAATTTTAGTACTAACATAAACTCATCACTATGTCTTGGATTCAAGAACACACTGCCATGGCGGTTTTGATCGGGATTGCGATCG
>CAZEOJ010000025.1:0-15490 GCA_964513825.1 uncultured Bacteroidaceae bacterium | reverse complement strand
CCCACGACCGGCTGATTACAAATCAGCTGCTCTACCAACTGAGCTACATTGGCGTCTTGCGCGTTTAGGCGTGTCTGCCGCAAAAAGGACTGCAAAGATACAATCTTTTTGATAAAATCCAAATATCGGAATCCTTTTTTCTTTTCCGCTATCGGAATTTATCCGTCCCTTGGAATGTCTTACAATATCTTCAAACAACTCTTCCTCAAAAAAGAGGGCGCAAAGGTACGACTTTGATTTCTCAAATACAAACTTTTTTTTGCCTTTATGGGGGGCTTTGTCTACTTTTGCGGCTCGATTTTCGGAAACGGAAGCGGCATATCACCTTATAAAAATCAATTTTTCAAGAAGATGAAGTTGCAGAAACTCGATTTCAAGCCCAAATTTTTCTCAAGCATGAAAGGCTATACCAAAGAGGCTTTCATGTCGGACCTGATGGCCGGTATCATCGTGGGCATCGTGGCCTTGCCTTTGGCCATAGCCTTCGGTATCGCCTCGGGCGTGAGTCCCGAGAAAGGCATCATCACCGCTATCGTGGCGGGATTCATCATTTCGTTCTTAGGGGGCAGCAAGGTGCAGATAGGCGGGCCTACGGGGGCGTTCATCGTCATCATCTACGGCATCATCCAGCAATACGGCATCGAGGGGCTCACGGTGGCCACGCTCATGGCGGGCGTGCTGTTGATTCTGCTGGGCGTGTTCAAGCTCGGCACGGTCATCAAGTTCATCCCCTACCCCATCATCATCGGCTTTACGGCCGGTATCGCCGTCACCATCTTCACGACACAGATCGCCGATATCTTCGGCTTGGACTTTCAAGGCGAGAAGGTGCCGGGCGACTTTATCGGAAAGTGGCTGCTCTATTTCCGGCATTTCGATTCGGTGAACTGGTGGAACGCGCTTACGGCGGTGGTGAGCATCCTCATCATCGCGCTCTCGCCCAAGGTGGTCAAGAAGATTCCGGGCTCCCTGATCGCCATTGTATTGGTGACCGTGGGCGTGTATTGCCTCAAAGAATTCGCGGGCATCTCCTGCATCCCCACTATCGGCGACCGCTTTACGATTGATGCGCACTTGCCCGATGCGGCCATGCCGTCCTTGGATTGGGAGGCGGTGAAGAACCTCTTTCCCGTGGCCATCACCATCGCCGTGCTGGGGGCTATCGAAAGCCTTCTCTCGGCGGCGGTGGCCGACGGTGTGACGGGCGACCGCCACAACTCCAACACCGAACTGATCGCCCAGGGTATCGCCAACATGGTGACGCCGATTTTCGGCGGCATTCCCGCCACGGGGGCCATCGCGCGTACCATGACCAACATCAACAACGGAGGCAGGACCCCCGTGGCGGGAATCGTGCACGCGGTGGTGCTGCTGTTGATTCTGCTCTTCCTGATGCCTTTGGCGCAATACATTCCTATGGCTTGCCTGGCGGGTGTGCTGGTGATGGTATCCTATAATATGAGCGGGTGGAGAACGTTCAAGGCGCTGCTCAAAAACCCCAAGAGCGATGTGGTGGTGCTGTTGCTCACGTTCTTCCTGACGGTGGTGTTCGACCTCACCGTGGCTATCGAGGTGGGATTGGTGATTGCCTGCGTGCTGTTTATCAGCCGCGTGATGAAGACCACGGAGATTTCGGTGATTACCGACGAGCTCGACCCCGGCAAGGATTCGGACATGCTGTTGCAGAAAGAGCATCTGGTCATTCCCAAGGGCGTGGAGGTGTATGAAATCAACGGACCGTATTTCTTCGGCATCGCGGCCAAGTTCGAGGAGACCATGAGCCAGATCGGGGACAAGCCCGAAATCCGTATCATCCGTATGCGGAAGATTCCTTTCATCGATTCCTCGGGTCTGCACAATCTGGAATCGGTATGCTCGCTGGCGCGCAAGTCCGGCATCCAGGTGGTGCTGTCGGGCGTCAACCCTGAGGTGTACGCCACCTTGGAGAAATCGGGGCTGGTGGAAAGTCTGGGCAAGGACAATGTATGTCCGCATATCCACGCGGCTTTGGAGCGTTCCCGCGTCCTGCTCGCCGCACATTAATTATTGTAAGAACGAAAAATTTTATATTTGCCGCCGCAAATTTCCGTGCTAAAACCCATACGTATGTCCAAAAACCTTGTTATCGTAGAGTCTCCCGCCAAGGCGAAAACCATAGAGAAGTTCTTGGGTAAGGACTTTCATGTGCTGTCCTGTTTCGGTCATATCCGCGACCTTCCGAAAAACCGGTTGAGCATCGACACCGAACACGGCTTCGAACCCGAATACGAAATTTCGAGCGACAAGAAGAGCCTTATCGCCCAACTGAACAAGGCCGCCAAGGAATCCGATTTCGTGTGGCTGGCTTCCGATGAGGACCGTGAGGGGGAAGCCATCGCCTGGCATCTGGACAAGGTTTTGAAATTGGATCCGGCCAAAACCAAGCGTATCGTATTCAACGAAATCACCAAAACGGCCATTCTGAACGCCATTCAGAATCCGCGCGAGCTGGACTACGCGCTGGTGGATGCCCAGCAGGCACGCCGGGTGCTGGACCGTCTGGTGGGTTACGAAATCTCGCCTTTGCTGTGGCGCAAGGTGCGTTCCAACCTTTCGGCAGGCCGCGTGCAGTCGGTGGCGGTGCGTCTGGTGGTGGAACGGGAAGAGGAAATCAAGAACTTCAAGGAGGATTCCTCCTTCCGCGTCACCGCTTCGTTCGGAGGATTCACGGCCGAACTCAACACGCGCTTCCAAAGCAAGGAAGAAACGGCGGCTTTCTTGGATTCCTGCCGCAACGCGCAGTTCAGCGTGGACGCGTTGGAACAGAAGCCGTCCAAACGTTCGCCCGCGGCGCCTTTCACCACCTCCACCCTGCAACAGGAAGCATCCCGGAAACTGGGATTCTCGGTATCGAAGACCATGATGGTGGCCCAGCAGCTCTACGAAAACGGGTTGATCACCTATATGCGTACCGACTCGGTCAACCTTTCCTCGCTGGCCATCAATATGGCGAAAGAGCACATCATAGAGGCCTACGGCGAAAGATACAGCCGTCCGCGCAATTTCAGCACCAAGACCAAAGGGGCGCAGGAAGCGCACGAGGCCATACGTCCCACGCAGATGAGCCGTACCTCTATCAGCGGCGATGCCTCCCAGGTGCGTCTGTACGACCTTATCTGGAAACGTGCGATCGCCTCGCAAATGGCCGAGGCCGAAATCGAGAAGACGCAGATAAACATCGCCGTGAGCGGACACAAGGAATACTTTGTGGCCAAAGGCGAAGTGGTGATGTTCGACGGTTTTCTGAAAGTCTATACCGAGAGCAAGGACGACGAAACGCCCGAGACGTCTTCGGTGGACGAAGGCCGTCTGCCCGCCCTCCGGCAAGGTGAGACACTTACCTTGAAACGTATGGGCGCACGCGAGATATTCACCCAGCACAGTCCCCGCTATTCGGAAGCGAGCCTGGTGAAGAAGCTCGAGGAATTGGGCATCGGGCGTCCTTCCACCTACGCGCCTACCATTTCGACCATTATCAAGCGCGAATATGTGGTCAAGGAAGACCGTCCCGGACGGGTGCGTCCCTACGTGGCGCTCGAACTCACCGCGACCGGGGTAAAGGAAAATCTCCTGCAAGAGAATACGGGAGCCGAGAAAGCCAAGCTTTTCCCCACCGACGTGGGGGTTTTGGTGAACCAGTTCCTGATGAAATACTTCGACCGGATTATGGACTACGGCTTTACCGCCGAGGTGGAGAAGCAGTTCGACGCTATCGCGCAAGGAAAGATGCAGTGGAACAAGATGATCGCTTCGTTCTATCAACCTTTCCACGCGCAGGTGGAAAACACCGCGCAGACTTCCGAAAAGGTGAGCGGCGAACGTCTGCTGGGCAAGGACCCTGTGAGCGGCGAGCCGATTTACGTCAAGTTGGGCCGCTTCGGTCCCGTGGTGCAGAAAGGCGATACCAAAGACAACGCCAAGCCGACTTTCGCGGGTTTGAAAAAGGGTATGTCTATCGAGAACGTGACCTTGGAAGACGCGCTGGATCTGTTCAAGCTTCCGCGCACGGTGGGGCAATACGAGGGGCAGGACATCGTGGCCGCTATCGGACGTTTCGGTCCCTACCTGCGCTTCAAGGGCTCGTTTGTGTCCATTCCCAAGACCGAAGACCCGCTTACCATAGACCTCAACACCGCTATCGATCTTATCGAGGCCAAGGCCGAGGCCGAACGCAAGAAACTGATTCGGAGTTTTGACGAGGAACCGTCCCTGCAAGTGCTCAACGGCAGGTTCGGGCCTTATATCTCGTTCGAGAACAAGAATTATAAGATTGCCAAAGGCACCGACGCCGAGGCGCTTACGCTCGAAGACTGCCGCCGCATCATAGCCGAGGAAAAGCCCAGCGCACGCTCGGTGCGCAAGGCCGCCGCCATAGTCAAGAAAGCCGCGGCCAAGAAGACCACGACGAAAAAGACCGCGGCCAAGAAAACCGACACAAAGAAAAAGTAAATCCTACCTGCCATGACAGACTCGTCCATTCGCAAAATAGGTGTTCTGACCTCCGGAGGCGACGCCCCCGGCATGAATGCCGCCATTCGCGCCGTGGTGCGCACCGCCATGTCGGAAAAAGTTTCCGTGGTGGGTATCGGTCACGGCTACAAAGGCCTTATCAATAAGGAGTTCACGCCTATGTTCGGCAATTCCGTCTCGGCGATCATCCACCACGGCGGAACCATTCTGCGCACCTCGCGCTGTCCCGAATTCCGCACCGACGAGGGCTTGGATCTGGCCTATCAGAACATGGTGGACGAAGACATCGACGCGCTCGTGGTGATTGGAGGCGACGGCACTTTCCGCGGTGCGGTGGCCTTTATGAAACGGCATCCCGACATCAAGATCGTGGGGCTGCCCGGCACCATCGACAACGACCTCTACGGCACCGACTACACCATAGGCTACGACACTGCGCTCAACACCGTGGTGGAGGCGGTCGACAAGATCCGCGACACGGCCAACTCGCACGGTACGCTGTTTTTTGTGGAAGTGATGGGACGCGACGCGGGCTTCATCGCCCTCAACGGAGGCATCGCCACCGGCGCCGAATCCATCCTGATTCCCGAAACCGTCACCGACATCGACAACCTCGTCAAGAAGTTGCAGTACGACCAACGCAAACAGAAGACGTGGGGCATCATCCTCGTGGCCGAGGGCGAAGCCTTGGGCGGGGCCGCACAGATTGCCAAGCTGGTCAAGGAACGGCTGCCGAACTACGAAACGCGCGTCACGATTCTGGGGCATATCCAGAGAGGCGGCTCGCCTACCTGCGCCGACCGCGTTCTGGCCACCCGTCTGGGCTACGAGGGCGTGAAGGCCTTGCTGGACGGACAGAGCGGCATCATGGTGGGTATCGTGAACAACAAACCCGTGCGCATTCCTTTCGCCAAGGCCACCAAATGGCATCAGCGGATTGATTCCGGCATGTTGGAGATAGCCCGCGTGATGGCGTTGTAATTTGTTCCCCTCCCCTTTGGTTTTACCGATTTTTTACCTATATTTGCTCTCGCTATCGGAAACACGACCTAACCTCTTTTTCCGGAAGCGGATTTCATTTCGATTGTTTTCCCCATACACTTTTTATGTTGAACATTCTTGAACTTAACGCTATGGAAGAAGCCGACTTGTTGAAGTTGGCCGAAGAGTATTCCATCCGCAAAGCCGAGAAACTTTCCCGGCAAGACTTGATTTACAAAATTCTCGATGCGCAGGCGTTGAAGAACGCCAAAGAAAGGCCGGCGGACAATGCTTTCAACGGCACCGCGCCCGACGGACAGCCCGCAAAACGCAAACGGGGGCGGCCACGGCTTTCCGAAAAGCCCGCCGCTTCGCAAGCGGCTGCGGCGCCTGCCGCTGTGGCCGCCCCCGCCTCCGCGCCCGCGCAGACCCAACCCGCCGATTCCAACGCGCAGCCCGCTCCCAAAAAGAGAGGCCGTCCCCGCAAGAATCCCGTGGACACCCCCGCTGAGAAACCGGCCGCCGAAACGCACAGAACAACCCTGCATCCTCCCGTATTGAAACATACCGCCGAAACGGACGAACCCCGCGAGAGCCGCGACATGCACGAGCCCCGCGAGATGTGGGCTCCCCGCGAACCCCGTGTGCGCCAACGCTTTGTGCGGGATCCTATGCGCGACCCCCTGCGGGAGCAGGCCATGCCCATGAACCGGGAGAACGAAGATACGGACTACGGATACCGTCCCTCCGGTCAGGACTACCCCATGCGTCCCATGGAAGGCAACGAGAATTTCGACGATATGGGACCGATGCGCGAGGAAGGCATGATGCTCGACCCCGTGCAACAGCCCGCCGTCGACAACACCCCGCTCTATAATTTCGAGGACTTCATCACCTACGAAGGCGTGTTGGAAACCATGCCCGACGGCTTCGGCTTCCTGCGTTCCTCCGACTACAACTACCTCAACTCGCCCGACGACGTATATATCTCCCCGCAGCAGATCCGCATCCTGGGTCTGAAAACGGGCGACACCATCGAATGTACGGTGCGGCCTCCGCGCGAGGGCGAGAAGTATTTCCCCATGGGGAAAATCCTCTCCATCAACGGGTGGAAGCCCGAAGAAATCCGCGACCGCACGGCCTTCGACTACCTCACCCCGCTTTTCCCCAATCAGAAGTTCAATCTGACGGGAACGGGCAACGACCCGCTTTCCATGCGCCTCATGGATATGTTCTCGCCTATCGGCAAGGGGCAGCGCGGCATGATCGTGGCGCCTCCCAAGGCCGGTAAGACCGTGCTTCTGAAAGAACTCACCAACGCCATTTCCTACAACCACCCCGAGGTGTACATCATCGTGCTTCTGATTGACGAACGTCCCGAAGAAGTCACCGATATGCAACGCAGCGTCAAGGCCGAGGTCATCGCCTCCACGTTCGACGAACCTGCCGAACGCCATGTAAAGGTGGCCAACATCGTGTTGGAAAAGGCCAAACGCCTGGTGGAATGCAAGCAGGACGTGCTTATCGTGCTCGACTCGATCACCCGTCTGGCGCGGGCCTACAATACGGTAAGCCCCGCTTCGGGCAAGGTGCTTTCGGGCGGTGTGGAGGCCAACGCCCTGCAAAAGCCCAAACGCTTCTTCGGCGCGGCGCGCAAGATCGAGAACGGAGGCTCCCTCACGATTATCGCCACCGCCCTCACCGAAACCAACTCGCGTATGGACGAGGTGATTTTCGAAGAGTTCAAGGGCACCGGCAATATGGAAATCCAGCTCGACCGCAAGATTGCCAACCGCCGCATCTTCCCCGCCATCGACGTGGTGGCTTCCAGCACCCGTCGCGACGATCTGCTTTTGAGCAAGGAAGTATTGAGCCGGGTATGGATCATGCGCAAGCATTTCGCCGACATGACGCCGGTGGAAGTGATGGAATTCCTTTCCTCGCGCGTGCCGCAGACTTCCGACAACGAGGAATTTCTGGCATCCATGGACAAATAGCCATGTTGTCTTTTCCTCCCTGCAAAATCAATATCGGGCTCCAGATCCTGCGCCGTCGGCAAGACGGGTTCCACGATCTGGAGCTCTCTTTTTTTCCGCTTCCCGACTTCTGCGACATTCTCGAAATCACCCCTGCCGAAAAAGATTCTTTCGTCTGCACGGGCATAGACATACCGGGCGATCCCGACGACAATCTGGTGACGCGGGCAAGGAATCTGCTGCGACAGACCGTCGGAGACCGATACCGACCCTGCCGCATTCATCTGCACAAGTGCATTCCGTCGGGCGCGGGACTGGGGGGAGGTTCCTCGGACGCGGCCTACACCTTGGCGGGACTGAACCAAGTGTCCGGTCTCGGAATCCCGAATGCGGAACTTGCCTCCATAGCCGAATCCTTGGGCAGCGACTGCCCTTTCTTCTTGAAATCGGTGCCCTGCATAGGCAAAGGCAAAGGCGAAAGACTGGAAGAATTACACACCGGCATCGGAAAGACGTTCGAGGCGGTGGTGGTGATTCCCGATTTTCCGATTTCCACCGCCCAAGCCTATCGCGGCTGTCTTCCCGACGAAAGCCACCCCGCCCTGCACACGCTTTTCGGAAAAGATTACAGGAATTGGAAAGACACGCTCACCAACGATTTCGAGAAAAGTCTTTTTCCGCTCCACCCTGTTCTGGCGGACATCAAGAACGAACTCTACGCGCACGGGGCTTTCTACGCCTCGTTGAGCGGAAGCGGAAGCGCGGTTTTCGGATTGTTCGAAAGCGGGGATACCGACAAGGAGCCTTACCGATTTCCCGCGAGTTTCCTTATACGTCGAAGCCGTATTGCAATTGTTTGATATCGGCCGAGAGAAAGCCCTGCAAGGCCGTTTCCAGACGCAGATGCCCGTAGAGGTCCACATCCACGATACGCGCGTGGATTTCCTGTCCTTGGTAATGATACATCCTCCAACGGTTCCATGCGTAGAGGTTATGCAGATAGGTGCGCTTGTAGTATAGGAACGTCCATTCGAGCCCGTGTTCGCGTTGCAGTTTTCCAAAAAGGCCGTAGGCATTCTTCAAGGCCGTGAACATCTTTTCCGCCTCCTCGTGCAGATCGCGTTCCTTTTTGTCCACCTGCCAGAGCGAGACCGGATTGGGCAGATGCTCGGGAAAGTCTTTCTGGTTCACGTTCCAGCCCACCCCGAAACTGACGGACCGCACTTTGTTTTCTTCCACGCGGTTCTCTATCAAAATGCCGCCCAGTTTCTTCTTCCCCACATAGAGGTCGTTCGGCCATTTGAGCGAGGCTTGCAGAACCTGCGCGCACACGTAATCCAACGCACCCAAGCTCAAAGCCATATTCAGACTGAAAAGCGCCTCCACCGGCACATCGGCGCAGTCTATGCCCAGCGTCATCGCCACATTCGTGTCCTCGCCGCCGAACCAGGCGTTTCCCTGCTGTCCCCTGCCCGCTTTCTGCGAGAACGTATAGACCGCCCGCACCTCGGGCAACCTTTCCCCTTCTTGAAGCGCGGTATGCTCCCGCAAGGCCTCTTGCGTGGAAAGCGTTTCCTTTATGTAAACAAGTTCTTCCATCAGTCCTCCGCTTTTTGCCCCAGCATCGGCACAAAATTACAGCTGCCGTGCTCGCTTATGTCGACCTCGGTCTCGGAAAGTTTCACCACCTTGGTCATGATCTGTTCCTTGTCTCCTACGGGCACCACCATGATGCCGCCCACCTTGAGCTGCCCCACCAGTTCCTGCGGAATGAAAGGCGCCCCGCAGGTAATCAGGATGCGGTCGAAAGGCGCGAACTGCGGCAGTCCCTTATACCCGTCGCCGTAGAAACACTGCACCAGCGTATTCAGCTCGGAAAGAAGCTGGCGGGTCTTGACATAAAGATTCTTCTGCCGTTCGATGGAATAGACCGAACAGCCCAGTCCGTCCAATACGGCGGCCTGATAGCCCGACCCCGTGCCCACTTCCAGCACCTTGGCGTTGGGAAAGGTCTCCAACAGAGCGCTCTGTTGCGCCACCGTGGCGGGACGGGATATGGTCTGCCCCTCGCCTATCTCGAAAGCCTGATCCCGATAGGCGAATTTCTCGAAAGCCGAATCCAGGAAAAGGTGGCGCGGCACCCGCCCCATCACCTCCCTGACGGCGGCATTTCCGAATCCGTGACGGGCCAATTCATCCACCATGCTTTTGCGCATTCCTCCGGTCTTAGGCGTATCTCTGCGTATCATAATCATTTCCCTATTCCGTACAAAACCACTTTCACGGTCTTTCCTCCCACCCGCAGGTCTTCCTTCAAGGACAGACGGCGCCAATACTTCATGTCCTCCTCCAAACGCACCAGCATCTGTTCCACATTCTCCGCATAGCCGAAGGTGGTGATGCCCAGCGAGGTGATGCCCGGTTTCAAGGCATAGAGCAAGGTATAGTAAGGAGACACCTTCACAATCTCACGGATGAAGAACGCCCGCTCCGGACGATAGCCTACCAGCGCCATGTCGCCCTTGAGCACATTCCAAAGCTGGGGCAGTTCGTCGATACGGTACTTGCGCATGATTTCCCCCCATTCGGTGATGCGGGGATCGCCCTTTTTGGAAAGCAGGGGACCGTTCTGCTCGGCGCCCTGTCTCATGGAGCGGAACTTATAGATCTCGAAAGGCTTGCCATGCAGACCGATGCGGGGTTGCGAATAAAACACAGGGCCTTTCGAACCGCACTTCACCAGAACCGCGCTCACGAGAAGCACCGGCGAGAGCAGCAGCAACAGCGACGAGCAGAAAAGGATATCGAAAAGACGTTTCAGGAATGACGGAAACCTGCCCATCGCCCGATAGGGAAAGCACAGGAAGACGATACCGTCGCGCTCCACGCGTTCGCCCTTGAAATAGGGAAAGCGGAAAGACGCGTCCTCGCTCTCGGCCACATGGATGCTGACCGACGGAGAAAGACAGAGTTGGGGGAAAAGTTCCGGCAAGAGCGGATAATGCTCGTCCTGCGGCAACACGTAGACTTCGCTGCCGGCGGAGAGGGAAACCTTGCCGTCCGAAATATCGCGCATATCGGCATATTCCACCGCACGGCCCGTCCTCTCGCCCTCCGCACGGGCGAAAGCAAGCCCTCTCGGTCCGCTTCCCGCCACCCATACCGTTGCCCTATTCCGCTTAGCCATTTGTCCTCATCTGTTTTGCAATTTGCCGAAAGACCGCATATACGGCCGCACTTTCCGCAAAGGTAAGGTTTAGAAGGTTCACTTGGCGCACACTGCGGCAAAAATCTTCCATATCGCTTTGCAGGGGACGCGAGGCCTCCACCGCGCCCGGTTCGAGGAAATCGGCCTCACGCGCGAAATCCTTGCCCCAGAAAAACATCTTCTCGCGGGGAAAACGGGCGTTCCTGTCCACGCAGAACTCCGCTTCCATGCCCGAATTGAAGCAAAGGGAAATCTTGAGCCGGCTGTCCGTCATGCCTCCGAAAGAAAAGGTCCTGACCTGTATTTTCTGAACGGGAGAGTCGGCCACAGCCAGCACCCTGTCTAAATAGGGAAAGAAAGCCTGTTGCATAAAGACCGGCAAGGATTCGCCCTTATAAGGGCGGAACAGTTCCACCCGGATGAGCCGGCTGTGGCCGACCTCGGGCAGACAGGCCATGAATACAGGCGCCTTACGGCTTATGTGCGCGGCATGATTCACCACCCCCGCCTCGCCCGCCAAAGCCGCCAGCTTGCGGTATTCGGCTTCGGTGGCGGCCAAGGGAGCGGCCGCCCACACGGGTTTTCCCCGCCGCAGGGCGTGCGCGATACAATCGAAACGTTTCTCGGGAATCCCCGCCACAAAAATCACATCGGCTTTGTCGATAAGAGGATCCGCCGATCCCACGGGCAAAGACGTCCCGGTCTGGATATGGCTTCCCACCCACTGCACGTCGGCCAAACGCGGCAGAATCCGTGCAAAGGAGGGATATTCCTTATCGGTGGCTATCAGGGCGGCTCGCATCATGTCCACAAAATTAAAGTATCCTCCCGTGGGAGTTTTCCCGACCTCCGATTATTTTCAACCGCTTTTTGTGAATAAACAGAATGCCGCTTTTTGCGGATATACAAGAATTGTCTAATTTTGCCGGACAAACCTTTTAAACAAAAACAGACATGGCTTACAAAATTACCGACAAATGCGTCGCTTGCGGCACTTGCGCGGATGCTTGCCCCGTAGGCGCTATCAGCGCCGGCGACATCTACTCGATCAATCCCGATTCCTGCGTGGACTGCGGCACCTGTGCCGGCGTTTGCCCGCAAGAAGCGATTGTTCCCGGTGAATAATCTCTCCTGAGGAGAAAGCGGAAAGGCGCAAGCCTTCCCGAAAGAAAGAAGCCCCGAAATCCTGTCGGATTTCGGGGCTTTCGTTTATCGCACCGCCGCGCCTACCGTATCAAATGTACGGTTCCTATGCGCGACAGATCACGTCCCGATTCAATCACGATAATCTTGCAGCGATAGGTATAGATGCCCGCCGGACACGGCTGTCCCTTGAAAGTGCCGTCCCACGAACTCCTGATGTCGGTGCTTTTGAACACCAACTGTCCGTTGGCGTTATACACAAAGAACGCATATTCCAGCTCGTCCTCTTCGGCAAGCGAGATAGGCCCGAAGGTATCGTTGATACCGTCGCCGTTGGGACTGAAAGCCGAGGCGAAGAAAACGGGCGAACAGAACTCGGTCTCCACATACACGCTCTTTTCGTTGGCGCAACCCGAATCGGTCACCGTCAACGTATACAGACCCGCGTTCCGCACCAGGAACCACCGCTGTGTCGAACCGTCCTGCCACCGATAGCTGTCCATACCCTCGGGGCCTTGCAGAACAAGCGAATCCCGATTGCAGATAGAGGTGTCGGAGGGAAATTCCCATTCCGGCACGGGACGGGACGAAAGCAGGAAACTCTCCTCGTCCGCACAACCGCGCAAATCCATGACGATATGATACTCGCCGGCCCGGTCCAGTCGCGCTTCGGGCGCCTGCACGTTGAGTTCCCTCCACATATAGGTGGCGCCGGGATAGTCGGCGTTCGCCACATTCACCAATATATCCCTGCCCTGACAGAAGAAAGTGTCTTGCAGAATCAGAACCGGAACGATCCGCACATCCAGATCCACCGTCTCCACCTCCGAAGCGCAGCCGTTACGCCGCACCACCACGCTGTACAGACCTCCTTCGGCCTTGGACACGCTGTTGGCGCGCCATTCCCCGACATCGGCAAGCGTGCTGCCGTTCGGCAAGGTCCACCTTGTGGTATCGCCGGGCAAAAGGTTCTTCAAGGCTATCACGACCGACTCTCCCTCGCAGAAAAAGAGCTCTCCGTCCATAAGGGTGCCGCCATGCACCTCCACTTCGGCGGTGGGACGTTCCCGCACCGTCAGATAGCGGGAAGTCGTGTCCTGGCAGGCGCCCCGCGTCACCACCAGAAACAGCTTCTCATTCCGGGCGGTCAGATCGGACAAGGTGGTCTTGTGCAGGTCGGCGGCCGGTCCTAAATGCAGTCCCGATGCGCCGAACCATTCGTAGGTGCTGCCGTCGCCCTGATACTCCGCAACCAAATCGACCGTTTCCCCCTCGCAATAATACGGATTCAAGGTAAAATCGGGTTGGGTATGATCGTCCACACGCACGTTCACCGACGCGCTGTGCGTACATCCGTCCTGCAAGGTGACGGAAGCCGTATATACACCCCTGTCGACCATAAGGACGGGATTCTTGGTATAGGTATTCTTTCCGTCGCCCGACAGCACCTCCTCGCCCGTGGGGTCGGTCCAGGCAAAATAGCCCGACACCTCCTTGCCGTCCACTTTCGGACGCAAGCGCAACAGCAACGGGCTTCCCGCACAAAAGCGTACCGGGTCTTCGGCGGTGCCGAAATCCATATCGGGCACGGGATAGGCGAGAATGTCTATATCCTGCGTCACGATACATCCCTTGCGTTTGATTTCCACCTTATAGGTGCCTACGGCTTGGGGCGCGAAATCTTCAAACTTGTGATCCTCGCACGAACAGATGTAAGTTCCGTCCGGAGCATACCAACGATACTCCACATCCTGCTGCCTGGGCATGGAGAAAGAGAAATCCGAGCCTATGCAGGCCGTGGTATCGGCCACCGTGCGTTTCTTTCCGTAAAGCACGATACGGGCGCTGTCGAAAGCCTTACAGCTTCCGCCGTTGGAGGCCACCACATACACGAGCGTATCCTTGCCGAAGGCACGGTTCAATACAGAGCCCGTCCCTATCTGTGTTCCGCTTCCGGTCTTCAAGTGCCACGTGTATTGGTTGGAGGCATCGCCCTGCGCCTGTATACGCGTCGAAACGTCGCCGTCCACACAAAGGATTCCCGTGGCGTTTTTCCCCTGGATAGCCACCGTCGGGGAGGCGTAGAACTTTATCACGGCCGTATCGCGCGAGGGACAATCGTTCACGCCCGCCACCGTGCCTTTCACCGTGCCCTCCACTTTCATCGTATAGTCGCGGGCGGGATACGGACTCTGCACATGGGGATCCGTGACGGTTTTTCCGTCCACCTTCCACGTAACAAGGCCCGCCGTGGAAGCATCGTAATCGGCTTTCAACAGGATAGTTTCGGAGCCGCAGGCAAAGGTGTCGCGGATAACGAACTCCGGCCCCGGCTTGGGATAGGCATTGAACGATACCGAAGCATCGCCGTTGTCGGGGCAAAGCGTATGCGCCTCTATGGTATAGAGCACCGTATCGAAGCCCATGTTCAGTTGCAGATCCTTGCTGCCCGGCCAATCGCTCACTACCAATTCACGCGCACCATATCCGCCCGTAGGATATTTCTTCTGCTTCCACCAAACGCTGGAGCCGTTGGTAGGCGCCTGCAAGACGAATACATCGCCGGGGCAATGCTCTTGGGTATTTATCGTGCTGATGTAGACACTCGGCGCGGCAATCACTACAAGGGAGTCTTTGTCCAAACGGTGACTCGGCGCCAACGAAAGACACTTGCCCAACATATCGATCTGATACGCATAGACTGTCTGCGGATCTTCGGTATTGGGAACATAATGATGCAAATCGGAAGGAACGGAACTGCCGATTTTCTTCACCATCGTATTGTCCACATATTTCCCCAAATCCAGATTCAGCCCCAGACAAGCATATACCGTATCCTGGATAAAGGCTCGGGGACGTCCGAGTACGGTCAAACGGAGCGTATCAAAATAGACAATATCCTTTTCTCCGACTATTTTTCCCCTTTCATCTTTTGTGACTATATGCGATGTTACTTGAAAAGGATAAATACCATCAGACAAGGCCTTTACTCTAACACGATACCCCTTGTTTCCTTTCTGGAGATTTTGTTGTGTCGTGAGGTGTCGGGAATTTTCGTCCACATACCCAAGCACGGAGGGATCCCATTCCAATTTTGTAAATTCTCCATAGCCTGTGTTTCTCGCATTTTCGTTGATGATATCGGCCTCTATTTCATCCCCCGTACAGCAAGAATCTTGGTCGGGTTCTACACGCACGAAGCAAGTCGGATCCGTCACAAAATCCTGAAAAGGAATATCCCCATTGTTTTTCAATTTGTCCAAAGTTGTGGTATAGATGGAATCGCCTTCGTTGTAGCTGAAAGGAATGTGCAGTTTAGTATCCGTATAATAGATGGAGAAAAGTTGATAGAGGATGCCTCGATTCGTGTTCCAACTAAAACTTGTCAAAGGCGTAAAAGGGTCTGGAGTCCAATTTACAGGACTTACATCCACACCTGTCTTCTGGGTAGGATTCTTAAACTCTATGGTAAGTTGCGCCAGGATTCCAGGGCATCGGAGACAGCTCTGACAAGAAGATCTATATTCCTGTATCTCCGGCTCACAAGCTTTTACCTTCACCTCGAACTGTTTGGTCCACTTCAATTCCTGCGACGACCCGTTCATCCTGTATGTGGCCGTGGCGGTAATCGTATCCGTCTTGGCAGCCACACCGGGCGCCCCAGCATAATAAG
>CAZEOJ010000024.1:9561-15700 GCA_964513825.1 uncultured Bacteroidaceae bacterium | reverse complement strand
TTTTCGACACTTTTTTGTTGAAAAAATTTTAATACGCTGATTCCGTGGAGAAAAATTTTACCCTCCTGAGGGGCAAAAGACGGTTCGAAAGGGGGTATACAAAGACACACCTATATATAATAGAGAACCCCTTACGGATGCTTCGGCCTCGGACTCTTGGCGTGCCGCTCGGGATTGCGGGCCCGCACATCCCCTTTCAACCTCCACTTATTATCCTGAAAGACATACGCCTGATACTTCCCGCCCATAGGAATATAGTAGGCATAGTCGTCAGCCATAGCCATTTGCCGGGGCGTCAGGACATCGAAAATAATCATATCGGCCTTGCGCTCCACCCGCTTGCCCTTGGCATTCTTCTCGACATAACTCTGATAATCATAGCGGAGAATCATGCTGCTTCTTCGGCTGAAACGGAATACAACCCGCTTTATCTCGGAGTCTTTCAAGGTCTTGTCTATCCTCTCACTCCCCGCTACCCTACCCTTGTTGGCAAAAAGCGAGGCGCCGAACTCCACGCTCCCGTCGGGCTTGATGCGCATCACCTCGATAACGCTCTGCTGATAGAGCGAAAGCCCCGAGTTCCAACCTAAGAACGTATAATACGTGCGGTTATCCACCTTCCTCTCGATACATTGATAATAGAAAGCGCCCCACCAGGTTTCGGGCGTAAGGATTTCGCCCTCGGGATAGGGATAATAGGCCGACATATCGTTGAGTTCGTATAGGATATGGTCGTTCTTGTTGGCGCGGTGAACTTGAAGCAAGGCCTTGTAGGACACCGTGCCCGACGCTTCGGGAATGCCCCAGTTGAGTATGCGGAAATCGCCGTTATCGGCCTTGAAATAATTGATATTTCGTATTTTATCAAAAGGAAAATCCTCGCCGGCATAGTCTTCCATTACTTGGCGGGCGGCTTTGGTGAAACTGTCGCAGGCGTTCCAACGGGAGTCCTCATCTTCTTCATAAATCTTTGAAAACAAACGGTTCAACTCGGAAACCCGCGCCGAAACATCGTCCGACGAAGACGCCCGGACAAAGCCGCCCGCCACACTCAGAATCCACGCAAGCAAAGCCGCGACACAGGTCGAAATCCGATGTAAACGCATCTTTTTCATGGAAAGCAAAGATAGTTTAATTCCGATTTTCTGAAAATTTGTCGCGATTTTCTCCTCAAAATCCTAAAAACAAGTCGTTTTGTCGTCATTATCACGCCATTTCGTCACGCCTGCTCAAAAAAATCCCTTTGGCAAGCTATTTGACGGAAACAAGCGAAAACCAAGAAACTTCGGGTCACAGAACCCGACAGGCTTCGAAAAAAAACGATCAAAATGACATTCAACAATTTCACTATCAAAGCGCAGGAAGCCATCCAAAAAGCCTTGGAAGTGGCCGAAGCCAACCGGAATCAAGCCGTTGACGACCTGCACCTGTTTAAGGCGCTGGGAGTTGTTGACGAGAATGTGCTTCCTTTCCTGTTCAAGAAAGTGGGTGCCGACACCCGCGAGATACAACGTAAGTTGGACGAGAAAATCGCGACCCTGCCCAAGAGCAGCGGGGGCAATCCCTATCTCACGCCCAATGCCGAGCAGATTCTGCTCAAAGCGCAGAATTCGCTCAAAGATTTCGGCGACGAATTCGTGACGCTCGAAACGCTGCTTTTGGCGATTTTAGACCAGGACGGCGCGGCCGCCCGTATCTTGAAGGAGAGCGGGGTGAGCGCGCAGCCCCTCAAAGCGGCCATTCGGGAACTGCGCAAGGGGGAAAGCGTGAAAGACCCCAATGCGGAGGGTAATTATCAGGCGCTCAACAAATACGCGCGCAATCTGAACGATATGGCGCGGCGGGGCAAACTCGACCCGGTTATCGGACGCGACGAGGAGATACGGCGTGTGTTGCAGATTCTCAGCCGCCGTACCAAGAACAATCCCTTGCTGATAGGCGAGCCCGGCGTGGGCAAGACCGCTATCGCCGAGGGGCTGGCGCAGCGTATCGTGAGCGGCGACGTGTCGGAAACCCTCAAAAGCAAGCAGGTGTTTTCGCTGGATATGGGCGCGCTGATTGCGGGCGCCAAATACAAGGGCGAATTCGAGGAACGCTTGAAAAGCGTGGTGAAAGAGGTGATTGCCGCCGAAGGCGAAATCATCCTCTTTATCGACGAAATCCACACCTTGGTGGGGGCCGGAGGCGGAGAGGGCGCGATGGACGCGGCCAATATCCTCAAACCGGCGCTGGCGCGGGGCGAACTGCGCTCGATAGGCGCCACCACCTTGGGCGAATACCAGAAGTATTTTGAGAAGGACAAGGCGCTGGAACGCCGTTTCCAGACGGTCTATGTGGACGAACCGAGCGTGGAGGACAGCATCTCGATCATGCGCGGGCTGAAAGAACGCTACGAGACGCATCACCATGTGCGTATCAAGGACGAGGCCCTGATTGCCGCCGTGGAACTCTCGCACCGCTATATCACAGACCGTTACCTGCCCGACAAGGCTATCGACCTAGTGGACGAGGCGGCGGCCAAACTGCGGCTGGAAATTGATTCGGTGCCCGAGAAACTCGACGAAATCGAACGCAGGATACGGCAGTTGGAGATTGAGCGCGAGGCGATCAAGCGCGAGAAAGACGAGAAGAAACTTTCCGAACTGACGGAAGAAATCGCCAATCTTTCGGCCGAGCGCGACAGCATGAAAGCCAAGTGGCGGACCGAAAAGGAGACCGTGGACGGCATTCAGGAAGAGTTGAACGCTATCGAACGCTACAAGTTCGAGGCGCAGCAGGCCGAGCGTCTGGGCAACTACGAGAAAGTAGCCGAATTGCGCTACGGGCGTATCAAGGAATCCGAGCGCAAGGTGGAGGAGCTCAAGAAGAAACTCGGCGAGCAGCAGGCTTCGGGCGCGATGATCAAGGAAGAAGTGGGCAGCGAGGAAATCGCCGACGTGGTATCGCGTTGGACGGGCATTCCGTTGAGCCGCATGTTGCAGAGCGAACGCGAGAAACTGCTTCATATCGAGGAGGAACTGCACAAACGCGTGGTGGGACAGGACGAAGCTATCGGCGCCATTGCCGACGCTATCCGCCGCAGCCGGGCGGGATTGAGCGACGAGAACCGTCCCATAGGGTCGTTCATCTTTATGGGTACCACGGGCGTGGGCAAGACCGAAATCGCCAAAGCCTTGGCCGACTACCTGTTCAACGACGAGAAAGCGATGGTGCGCATCGACATGAGCGAATATCAGGAAAAGCACACGGTATCGCGTTTAGTGGGGGCGCCTCCGGGCTATGTGGGCTATGAGGAAAGCGGGCAGCTTACCGAAGCGGTGCGCCGCCGTCCCTACTCGGTGATTCTATTGGACGAAATCGAAAAGGCGCACCCCGACGTATTCAATATTCTGTTGCAGGTGCTGGACGACGGGCGTCTGACCGACAACAAGGGGCGCGTGGCCGACTTCAAGAACACGCTCGTCATCATGACCTCGAATTTGGGAGCCGCCTATATCCAGCAGGCTTTCGACGAGATGAAGGAAGGTGAGGAAGAACAAGCCTACATAAAGAGCAAAGAGCAAGTGCTCAACGAATTGCGTATGCATATGCGGCCCGAATTCCTGAACCGCGTGGACGAGGTGATTGTGTTTCATCCTCTCTCGCGCACGCAGATTCTGGATGTGGTGAAGTTGCAGATGCGGCACGTGTCGGAACTGATGCGCAAGAACGGCTACGAACTTCTGATAAGCGAGGAGACCTATGCCGACATCGCCCGTCAGGCCTACGACCCGCAATACGGGGCACGGCCTATCAAACGCTTTATCCAACAGCACATCGTGAACGAAATCTCCAAGCAGATTTTGGGCGAGAAACTTGACAGAGCACGACCTGTAAGGCTTGATGCGTTCGACGGCAAATTCGTCATATACAATGAGAAGTAACCAAAGAAAGCGGGCTGAAAAGTCCGCTTTCTTGTTTTATAGAGGCAGTCTTACATCCACACCGAGGCAGGTGGTGGAAAGCCGTACGATAGGCGGGGTCTGCCGGCGCTTGTATTCGTTGCGGGCGAAAAGTCCCAACACCCGCTTCACCGCCGCTTCCTCGCAGCCCTCCCCTATAAGGGCTTTCTCGTCGAGATGCCGTTCCAGATGCAGGCGCATGATTTTCTCGATGAGATCGTAGTCGGGAAGCGAGTCGCTGTCTTTCTGTCCGGGGCGAAGTTCGGCCGAGGGGGCTTTGGTGATGCTGTTCTGCGGCACGATTTCTTTCTTGCGGTTGATGTAGTGCGCCAACGCATAGACCTGACTTTTGTAGAGGTCGCCCAACACGGAAAGGCCTCCGCAGAGGTCGCCGTAGAGCGTGCCGTAACCGCAGACGGCCTCGCTTTTGTTGGAGGTGTTGAGCACGATAGCGCCGTGTTTGTTGGCGGTGGCCATAAGGAGGTTGCCGCGGATACGGGCTTGCAGGTTTTCTTCGGCCAGACCGAAAGGCAGGTTTCCGAACACGGGTTTGAGCTGCTGCATAAACACGTCATACAGCGGTTTGATAGGTATTATCTCATAGTGAATCTGCAAGTTCTCGGCCAAATCGACGGCATCTTTGACCGAATGGTCGGTGGAGAACTGCGAGGGCATCATGATGCCGAACACATTCTGCCGTCCCAAGGCTTCCACGGCCAACGGAGCCACCACCGATGAGTCTATGCCCCCCGAAAGGCCTATCACGGCCTTGGTGGTGTGGCAATGCCTGAAGTAGTCGGCGATGACCCGCACCAGCGCATCGTGGATAAGCGCGATAGGCGGACGGTCGGGGTTTCCGGCTTTCTCAGCGCGGTTCGGATTTTCGGTATCGAAGGTGGCGAAACCGCTCTCGAAATAAGGCATCTGCAAAACGTTCTCCCCCTGCATCCAGCAAGAGGAATCCCCGCGCAGGGCCTGTGTCTCGTAGCCGCCGGCCTGCGCCACATAGACCATGACGGGCAGGCTCGCCGCCGTTTCCTGCAAGCGGGCCTTGTGGGCGTCTTCCCTGTCGGAGAGAAAGGGGCGACGGTCTAAAAAGATGCCCGTATCGATTTTCTCGATGATTTCGCCGTAGCGTTCCACGGGGCTGATTTCTTCGTCGAAAAAGGTGAGCAGGAGGTTCTGCCCCTGGTATTCGAACACGCATTCCTGCAACATGTGCGCGCAGGACGCGGGTATACGGGTCCGCACCTCTCCGTCGCGGGCGAGGAGAAGCGCGGGGGCGTGGATTTCTTCGTCGCAAGGGGTGTTGAAGACGAGGGCGGTTTGCGAGGTGGTGATCTTTATCCAATCACGGGCGGGGGCGGAGGAGGCGGCATCGCGGGGCAGCACGAGCATGTCCGCACCGGCATCCACGGCTTTCTTATACGCGTTCCTTATCTTCTTGACATTCTCCGCGGCATCCGCCGAAAACACGTCTTGCAGAATACTTATCTTCATGACCGCTAAAACATTATACCCAACAATAGACCTATCTGGTGGTTGTGGAAAGCAAGGTCTTTCAGATTGAACTTGTTGTTTCCCTTTATCGGATCCACGCAGGCATAGTGATATTCCACGCCTACCACCAAATTGAGATGCTTGACTATCTGATAGTTGTAGCCAACCTGTCCGATAATCGAGAAATTGGCCAGCTTCGATTCCTGCTTCATCTTGCCCTCCACCAGAAACGAACCTGTCTGATTGCCTATCTCGGTGAGGAAAACGTTTTGATAGACATCTTTGTATTTATAATTCACCCCGAATCCCACACTCGCTCCCGCCGAAAGGAAAAGGGAGCCTTTGGTGTCGCCGAAATTAGGCGTCTTGTATTTGAGCCTGAACGGAATCTCTATGTACGAGAGCTTATAGGAACTCGTCCTGCTCACCTTTTCGGTAACCTCCGTCTGCAAGCGCCCCCCCATCGTGTTGAACGAAGCGCCCACTCCCGCGAAAAGACGGCCGATGATACGCATATCCACCATCACCACCGGCGTCAACATACCCGTCACGCCTTCGCGTTTGTAACCGTCCGACACGTTTCCCACCCAGTTGAGGCCGGGTACCACATAAATCCCCACATGCAGGAAGCCTTCCTGCTTCGGGCTTTTGCCGGCGGCGGATGAGGCCGATTTGGAGGAGGCGGTTTTTGCCGTCGA
>CAZEOJ010000024.1:0-9461 GCA_964513825.1 uncultured Bacteroidaceae bacterium | reverse complement strand
GGCTTTTGCCGGCGGCGGATGAGGCCGATTTGGAGGAGGCGGTTTTTGCCGTCGAAGAGGAGGCGATTTTTGCCGTCGAAGAGGACGCTACCGGAGCCTTTGCGGTAGCGGGCGCGGAAACCGCCGCAGGTGCGGGCGTGGAAACCGCCCTCTCCTCCCCGCTCAACACCCACGAGGGACTGTCTATGAATTTGGCGTTGCCGCTTTGGGCGTGCAACAGCGACGCGCACAAAGACACCAAACACAGCATTATGGATTTTTTCATACTTTTACAAGATTATAGGCCTTGCCATTTATGCAAAAATACACGAAATACAGCCCTCATTTTCATCGTTTCCTGCATTCTTTTAACAAAAGAGTGTGGATTCCGCTCTGTCTCCTCGTCTTTCTCCCGCCCTGCGGCTCCGCCCAAATGGTGCATACGCAAGGCAACGAAAACATCCACTTCGGCCTCACCATAGGCGGGGCGGCCAACACCACCCTCCCCTCCGCGGGCGCGTGGAAATTCTCCTCACCCGTCACCAAGGTGGGCGTGAGCGGAGGCGCCTATTTCCAGATCGATTTCGCCAAACGGTTCTTCGGACATTTCGAACTGAACATCTCCGACCGCAAGCTCTCGGCCAGTGGCCTTTCGTCCGACACCGCTTTGGGCAACTACGACATCTCCCTGACCTACACCCACATAGGCATACCTCTCGGTGTGGGTGTATGGCTCTTTCCCAAAACCTCCGACTTCAACGTCTCGCTTGCCGCCTGCGCCCTGCTCAATCTGCCGCAGGAAGGCAAGAACGAAATCAGCGTCAACAACAAGAATGTGGACTGTCACCTCCGCCCCGTGGGGGTAGGCGCGATGTTGCAGGTAGACATCCTCTACCGTTTCGTTTTTTTCAGTTTCCGCTACGAAATCACCGGCACGCCCGTATTCCGCTACGCCAACCAAGGGTTCCGAACGGGAACCTTCGATTTTTTGCTGGGTTTCAAAATCTTTTAGACCGTCATGAAAACCTTTTCGCCCTTGTGTCTTCTGTGCCTGCTGCCGCTCTGCGCCTGCCAGAAGAAGATTCCCTGCACGCCCGACGGCGACTTCGCCATTCACCGCTACGAAACCTATCTGATGAAAGCCGACACGGCACAGCTCCAGACCGCGCTCGAAAACGCCCTGCCCGAATTCGAGCTGTTTCTGCAAGGCGCGGACCTGACCGATTCGGTCAACCTGCTCCGCATCCGCTATTTTCTGGAAGACCCCGTGGTGGAGAACGCCTATTCCGGCATTGAGAAAACTTATGGCGACGGCAAGGCCCTGCATAGGGAGCTGGCCTGTCTTTTCGGACGTGTGAAAGTGTTTTTTCCCGACTTCAAGGCTCCCGAAATCTACACGTATATATCCTATTACGATTTCGTGAACCGTATCCTCTATCACGACTCCCTGCTGACGATTGCGCTCGACCTCTACCTCGACAATCATACCGCCGCACTCGACGAAGCGGGCATTCCCCGCTACCTGAGCCGCCGTCTCGATGCCGCACACCTTCTGCCCGACATCGCGCGGGTCATCGGCGCCAAGCGGATTCAGACCCAGGAACGGGTCTCGCTGCTCGACTACATCGCCTCCGACGGAAAACTGGTGTATTTCATGACCCGGGTGCTGCCCGATGCCGATATGGAACATATTTTGGGCTTCAGCCACGAGGAATATCTTTGGTGCAAGGCACACGAAAAGGAGGTCTGGCAATATATCGTGCGCCAAAACCTCCTCTTCGAGACCGACCCTTTCCCCTTCCGCTATTTTGTGAACGAGGGGCCTTTCAATCCGCTTCTGCCGGGAGCGCCGGCACGTCTGAGCCAGTTTGTGGGCTGGCGTATCGTGGAACGTTACCTCAAAAAGACCGGGGCCGACTTCCCCACCCTGCTCGCCTGCCCGCCCCGCGAACTGCTCCGTCTGTCGGGCTACAAACCCTGATTCATCCTTACACCTTCCTTACATAGATAGCGCGGATAGCGTTGAGCACGGCCAACACCATCACCCCCACATCGGCAAAGACGGCGATCCACATATTGGCGATGCCGAACGCCCCCAATACGAGGCACGCGCCTTTCACGCCCAAGGCCAGGATGATGTTCTGCCATACGATGCCGATGCATTTGCGCGAAATGCGGATAGCCTTGGAGATTTTGAGCGGCTCGTCGTCCATCAGCACCACATCGGCGGCTTCTATGGCCGCGTCGCTGCCCATTCCTCCCATAGCGATACCGATATCGGCGCGAGAAAGCACCGGCGCATCGTTGATGCCGTCGCCCACAAAGGCCACCTTGCCCTCGGGATAGGCCTGCATGATGCGTTCCAGATGCGTCACCTTGTCGGCGGGCAACAATTCGCTGTACACCTCGTCCACGCCGAATTCTCCGGCCACATGCTCGGCCACGGCCTTGGCGTCGCCCGTCAGCATCACCGTGCGCGTCACCCCCGCCTCGCGGAGCCGCGCCACGGCCTCTTTCGCCATAGGCTTCATCACATCGCCCAACACGATATGCCCCGCATAACGCCCGTCCACGGCCACATGAATCCACGTGCCCACGGTACGGCAGCGACAAGGCTCCACCCCGGCATCGCGCATCAAGGCCTCGTTGCCCACGGCGATGCGTCTGCCGTCCACCCGCGCGGTGATGCCCTTGCCGCTCACTTCCTGTATATCGGTGATGCGGCTGTGGTCCACTTCCTTGCCATAGGCCTTCAAGAGCGATTTGGCGATAGGATGCGAGGACGAACACTCCGCCATAGCCGCCCATTCGAGCAACTGCTCGGCGCCGGCCTGCATCTCGTTGTCGGAACCGTCGTGCATGGCGTTCACCTCGAACACGCCGAGCGTCAGCGTGCCCGTCTTGTCGAACACCACCGTCCGCACCTTGGTCAGCGCTTCGAGGATGTTGCCTCCTTTCACCAGGATACCTTCGCGGCTCGCCCCGCCGATGCCCGCGAAAAACGAGAGCGGAATGCTGATGACCAGCGCGCAGGGGCAACTGATCACCAAGAAGGTCAACGCGCGGTAGATCCAGGTCTCGAACGTGAGGATCGACCAGGCGGCGTCCTTGAAGGAGATGAGGAACAGCGGCGGCAGAATGGCCAGCGCCAGGGCCGCGCAGCACACCACAGGCGTGTAGACGCGGGCGAAACGCGAGATGAAATTCTCCGAACGCGACTTGCGCGAGGCCGAATCCTCCACCAGTTCCAGCACTTTCGCCACGGTAGACTCGCCGAACGGCTTGGTGGTGCGCACCTGCAACACCCCCGTCATATTGATGCTCCCGCTCAGCACCTCGTTTCCCGCCCGCACCTCGCGCGGCAGCGACTCGCCCGTAAGCGCGGAGGTATTGAGCGACGAGACGCCCTCCGTCACCACGCCGTCGAGGGGCATCCGTTCGCCGGGGCGCACCACGATGACCTGCCCCACAGCCACTTCTTCGGGATCCACACGGACCAGCTTTCCGTCTTGATACACATTGGCATAATCGGGACGTATATCCATGAGGGCGGCGATATTGCGGCGGCTCTTGCCCACGGCGTAACTCTGGAAAAGCTCGCCCACCTGATAGAAAAGCATCACGGCGATGGCTTCCAGATAGTCGCCGCTCCTTTGATAGAGCGCCAGCGAGAAGGCTCCCACCGTGGCCACGGCCATAAGGAAATTCTCGTCGAACACCTGCCCGCGGAGAATGCCCCGGCCCGCTTTCCAGAGAATATCGTAACCGATGATGAGATAGACGGTCAGGTAGAGGGCAAGCCGCAGCCAGCCTGTCGGGGAAAGGAATTCGAGGGCGGCGGTCATGACCACGGCCAGACCGATACGCCCCAGCATGATGCGTTGCTTTTTATTCATAACAAAAAATTACAAGATTTCAAAATCCGGTTCTATTTTCTTGGCGGCTTTCTCCACCGCTTTCATCACGTTCTCCATATCGGCTCCGTCCTCGAAGCCGATTTTCATTCTCTGGGTCATGAACGATATCGACACCGTCTTCACGCCCTCCACCTTGGCAAGCGCGTGTTCCACAAGGTTGGCGCAGTTGGCGCAATCCACCTCGATCTTGAATGACTTTTCCATATTTCTTCTCCTTTCGCCCACAAAAATACACCAAAACCCCTGCAACCCGGTGGCAAAAGCATCTTTTAACAATTTTTAACATAAATTAACAAACATTAACATTTTCATATCGTTACAATAGATACCTTTGCAAAAGCCAACCAGCGGGCAAGATTTAGCGGGGTTGTATAGCTATATAACATTTTATACCTTTGTACCGTGATTAGACGAATTTTGGCTTACGGGCCTCATTATTCCGATTTTATGAAAACGCTATCGGAAGATGAACGAATGAAAATACGTCGCGCTTTGGCCTTGTTCTCTAATCATGAGCGCATACCGATACACTATATCCAATATATCCGGGAGGGTGTATACGAATTTCGGGTGACGCATATACACAGCGAGTTCCGCATTTTCTTCTGCTACGACGGCGAAACGCTGGTCATCCTTTTCAACGGAATAAGGAAGAAAACGCAGAAGTTGAGGAATTCTGATGTGGAGAAGGCCCTAAGATTAAAGAAAGAGTATTATGAAAGCAAAAAAAAGTCGGGTGCAACCCCATGAACTCTATGACGTGAGTGCGGAACTCGACCGTTTTTTGGGCGCGCCGGGCACCGAATCCCGCCGCGAGGCCGAAGATTTGGCCTGGCAGGAATACAACGCGCAGGTGCTGCTGGATGCCCGCAAGAACGCCGGTTTGACACAGACGGAACTCGCGCAACGCATCGGCGCGGACAAGGGGTATATCTCGCGCGTTGAAAGAGGCCTCACCACCCCCACCATAGCCACTTTTTACCGTATCGTCTCCGCCATGGGCCTCTCGGTGGAACTCCGCCCCGCCGGATAATTCCCGCCCCCGTTTGCCCACATGGGAGCCGCCGCTTGCCCTGCCCGCGCCTACCCTCTACCTTATACCCTATACCTTAATATAGTTTGACAACCTGCAAACAGTATGTGCCTCCCGAACAAAGTCATTACACTGCAAACAAGCTCCTTACCCTGTTGATAACTTTTTTAGAGTGTTTGCCCTCCGACGCAGAATATTTTATTATTATAACAAGAGGAGAAAGGAGACTGATTGCCAGAATGTAAAATATTAGCAGAAACCTGTCAAAACTTCCAGCAATATCTTGTTATAATAATAAAATACAATTAGTTACGTTTGTTTTAAACGTAAAAAATCACCACCTTTGTCGCCTAAAAAATAATGGAACATGAAAAAATCAATCCTTATTATCTTCTTCGCGATGCTGGGTGTACTCAGCGCGCGAGCTGTCGACTATTTTGAGGTCAATGGCATTTGGTATAAACTTATCTCCGATACAGACGACCAGGTAGCGGTGACGTGTCAAGAAGATAGTTATACTGGTAGATATTCTGGCTCGGTGGTTATTCCCACCACGGTGACGTACAGCGGTACAACCTATGCAGTGACCGCTATCAAGTCTTTAGCTTTTTATGGTTGTAGTGGTTTGACATCGGTGACGATACCCGAGAGTGTGACCGTTATCGGGAATGAGGCTTTTTTGGGTTGCAGCGGTTTGACGTCGGTGACGATACCCGAGAGTGTGATCTTTATCGGGGTTGAGGCTTTTTCGAGTTGTAGAAGTTTGACATCGGTGACGATACCCGAGAGTGTGACCGCTATCGGGTATCGCACTTTTTATGATTGTACTTCTATCCGTCGCCCGTTGTACAACAGCAAATTTTTTGTCTATATGCCACCAAAATACAAAGGCGAATATGTGATACCATCCGGCATACAATTTATAGCGGGCGGGGCTTTTGCGGAGTGTAAGAATTTAACGTCGGTGACGATACCCAATAGTGTGACCGTTATTGGTGTGGACGCTTTTCAATTTTGTCGCGGTTTGACCTCGGTGACGATACCCGAGAGCGTGACCTCTATCAGGGAAGGTGCTTTTTCTTATTGTAGTGGTTTGACGACAGTAACGATACCAGAAAACGTGACCTCTATCGGGGAAAAGGCTTTTTCGAATTGTAGCGGTTTGACATCGGTGGAATGGAATGCTGTTACCTATCAAGATCTTAAACTTTCATATGCCAGCGACTTACCGTTCTATAATTGTGCGAATATAACATCCATAACCTTCGGAAATCAGGTGAAGCGCATTCCTGCCTATTTGTGTTATGAAATGAATAAACTTACCTCGGTGACGATTCCCGAGAGTGTTGACACTATCGGGCACTATGCCTTTTATGGTTGTAGCGGTTTGACATCGCTAACAATACCTAAGGGTGTGACAACTATCGGGCAGCGGGCTTTTGCTGGTTGTACAGGTTTAACGTCAGTAACGATTCCCAATAGCGTGACCACTATCGAGGCGTCTACTTTTTATGGTTGTAGCGATTTGACATCGATGACGATACCAGAAGGTGTGACCACTATCGAGGCGTCTGCTTTTTATGGTTGTAGCGGTTTGACCTCAGTGACGATTCCCAATAGTATGACCTCTATTGGAGATGAGGCTTTTTATAGTTGTAGCGGTTTGACTTCAATGACGATACCGAAGGGTGTAACCTCTATCGGAAAAAAGGCTTTTTATGGTTGTAGCGGTTTGACCTCAGTGACGATTCCCAATAGTGTGACCTCTATCGGTGGTTGGACTTTTTCTTATTGTAGCGGTTTGTCATCGGTAACGATCCCCGAGAGTGTGACCACTATCGGGGATGGAGCTTTTTATGAATGTAGCGGTCTGACCTCGGTGACGATTCCCGAGGGCGTGACCTCTATCGAGTATTGGGCTTTTAGAGGTTGCACTGCTTTGACGTCGGTGACGATACCCAATAGCGTGACCTCTATCGGGTCTTCCGCTTTTTCGGATTGTAGCGGTTTGACGTCGGTGACAATTTCCAACAGAAAAACCTCTATCGCAGGGAATGCTTTTTATGGTTGTAGTGCCATGACATCGATGACGAGAGGCGAGAGGATTTTTGTTCTTGAGAATGGGGAATTTAAAGAAGTTTCTGTTGGGGCAAAGGATTAAGCAAAATAGCAACTTATGGTCATTGGGGTAACCCTAATCAAATAAGTTGTTATGAAAAGTCTCTGAAGATTGACATAGATAAACCTGTAATCGAAGTCTCTAAGAAGCAATAATCGGTTTTGTCTTACAGACGATAAATAGAAATACGATATGAGAATTGAGTCCATTCTTGGAATAGCCGCAAGTTTGATTGCTATCGGCTCTTTGTTTTTGGCAATATATCGGAAGTGCCAAAGAAAAAACTTATCCAAGTTGTTTGAAGAGTTGGCGGATAAGAACACAACGGTAGAACGCCAGCGTAAGATTCTCCGTGCCATCAACAGGAATCTTAAACTTTCGTGTTCGCCAATATCCCAAGACTATATCAATAAGTTTGTGGCGAACGACAAAGCAAAGTCCGTAATCTTCCACGAAATCTGTATCGAAAATCACATTGAGCCGACAATGGATCTCTGTAAAAGAGTCTTAGGCTACGATGAACCCTCTTTCAGAAAGGAGTGGCATAACCTAAACCAATAGCGTCAATTAACTGACGTAGTGCGTTTTTTTGTCTTTTTAGCGCATCAAAGTGTCGGCCTCGATCTCTCAAAAAATAAGCCCTGCATTCCTGCATGGCTTATTTTTTTTTTAAAATTTAACAAAATCAACGGTTTGCATATTCTCCAACGCCCAAAATCGGAAATTTTTGCATTTTCAAACGCTCAAACTCGGAAATTTTTATGTTTTCAAACGCCCAAACTCGGAAATTTTAGCATTTTCAAACGCAATAACTCGGAAGGTGCTCAACCCTTGGTGCGTCTCCTTTGTCTTTTTAGCGCTTCGAGGTGCTGTTGAGGGTCAAAGTCCTCGGCCATGCCGCTTTTCATACCTTCGTTTACCGCCGCCCTGAAGGCTATCATCCTTTCTTCGTTCTCTTCCAACAACCAATCGTAGGCGGGAACCACGTGGATGGCCTTGCCCTCCATCACCAAGTCTTCCCGTTGAAAATCGGTGATAAGGTAGAGGTTATCGCAGCCCGTTTCTTTTGACGCCACCAACAATCCACGCAGTTCGCGTTTGCGTGTCTTTTCCTTGCTTATATCGTAGCAGACCTGATAAATCGCCTCTACTTTGTTCGCCTTGCACACTACAAAATCGGCTTCGTAACCGTCCGCACTCTTGAAATAATATACATTACGCTCCGTAGGACGGGTGCGACGAAGCAATTCGATGTAAACGACCGTTTCTAACCTCCAGCCTAGATTTTCTCCGACCAAGGCGTCAACACGTCCATCCATCAAGGCCACATCAATGGGATAGATTTTTTCCGCCCTTATCCGCTGACGGCTTTTGACCGAATATCTCCTCAATCCAGACAAAAGATAGGCTTGTTTCAAGAACGCTATATAGTTGCTGACTGTATGGTTCGACTTCAACCCGACGATGGGTGCCAATTCTCTTTCAACCACGGTGACCGGGGCTATATTCAGCAGATGTTGCGCCAATTGTTCAAACGCTTCGCGGTATTTGATGGCATGGCGCTGCTCGATATCCCGTTGCAAGATATTGGAAACCAATGTATCTATATAGCGAACTTTGTTCTTTTTGTACAGCAGTTCGGGAAATCCGCCTTGTTTGAGATAGTTATCGAATGCCGCCCGTCGCATCGCTTCGGCCTTGGTGGTTTTGGAATGCGTGTCAATAGCTTTCGAGGCACAGAATTCTGCAAAGGAGAAAGGAAACAGCTCTATCTGCTCGTTGCGTCCGGTAAGATGCGTGGCAAGTTCGCCTCCCAACAATTTGGCATTGGAACCTGTGATTACAATGTGCAGACGCAGGCGAAGCAATCGGTTCACAAACAACTGCCAACCTTCGATATTCTGTATTTCATCTAAGAACAGATACTTGAAGTCTCCATAGGTTTTATAAAGAACTTCTAAAACCGTATTCAAATCCTCGCTCGTGAGTTCCTGAAAACGTTCATCATCGAAATTCACGTAGGCAAGTTGGTCGCGATAGGGTTTGAGCACATTATAACACAATGTGGATTTGCCGCTCCGTCGCACACCGATAACCACTTGTGCCAAGTTACTTTCCAAATCAACCAGTGATTCTTCTTTGCGCGAACATAGCGAAATCTTGTCCATGGACGCCCATTCTTCCCGTTGCTCAGACAAAACTTGTTCTATAATCCTTTTATCCACCATATTAAATATAATCTTGGTGATACAAAGATATGATAAAATATCATTTCAAACGCAATAACTCGGAAATTTTTGTGTTTTCAAACGCAATAACTCGGAAATTTTAGCACTTTCAAACGCAATAACTCGGAACTACTGCCCCCAGTCGTTTTTGTCGAGGCAGCGGTATTGGAGGGCTTCGGCAAGGT
>CAZEOJ010000023.1:0-15904 GCA_964513825.1 uncultured Bacteroidaceae bacterium | reverse complement strand
CGGCCACATCGCTGTCGAGGATCACTTTTTCTCCCCGTACTTCCATAATCCGATTCTCTACCGAATTAAAGTTTACCATTTCTTTTTTCATGGTTTTCGTTTTTTGTTTTTTATCCCTTATATCGTTCGGAATCGGATTTTATCGAACCTAAGCGTGCAGATTTTTGTATAATCCGTAGAGAATAAGCGAGAAAAAAGTTTTCAACATTTTTTATGGAAGTGCAGCAGCAGGGCCACGGCAAGCAGCGTGCAGGCGGTGATGACGAGCACGCGCGGAAAAGGGGAGAGCGCGCCAACGAAATCCGCGGACTCCGCCATGCCTAGATGTTCCGCCCAGGCGGCATATAGGTTGTTGAGCGTGTGCAGCAGAACGGGCAGCCAAAGACTGCCGCTATAAAGATAGGTGTAGCCCAGGAACGCGCCCAAGATCCAGCGGGGCAGGAAACCGTAGGGGTCGAGATGCACGAGGCTGAACAGCGCCGCGCCCACCCACACGGCGGCATGACGGTTGCGCAGACATTTTACCAACAGCCCTTGGATGCCGCCCCGAAAGAAAAACTCCTCGAAAATCCCCGCGCTCAGCCCCACCACAAGCAGCACCCACCCGAACATTCCGCCCCGAACCTGCAAAAGCCGCCCGGTAAGCGCCTCGGCCTCCGCACTCCTGGAATGGAACCAACGCAACAGACCTATGGAACTTTCGTCCCAATGCCATGTCTCCGCCCAATCGGAGAGACCCGATACCAGAGGCATCAACAGCACATACGCGCAGAGCGCCACCTCGAAACCCGACAGGTGGAAACCTTTTTTAAGATGCAGGAAATCGGGCGTCTGCGACTTCAAGGCATAGTTGAGCAAAAGGGCAGGGAGGAGAAAGCCGCCCGCCGACGAAAAGAACTGCACGAAAAGCAGTCCCGCCACCGAGTCCCACAACGCCGTACCCCAGATTCCGAAAGCGGCCAGCGCCGCCCCATTCGACACCACAAGATAGCACAAGACGGCCATGCCCACATAGACAACCAGCAACCGCCACGGGGAGAACGCCTGAAACTTTCCGATTTTCCTCATCCTGTACTTCTGTATCCAACCGAGCGGCAAAGGTAAGGCGAAAAATTCTTAAATTCGCAGGTGGCATCAAAGCCCGGAAGCGATGAAAAAAAGAAAGAACGTTTTTCGACCCAAGCTGTTTTTTGTGGCGGCGCTGGCCGTATGCCTCTCCGTCGGTTCCTTTCCTGCCCAGGCACAACACGTGGGCGCGGGAAAATGGCGCACGCACTTCGCCCAAGGCGAAATCTTCAAGATGGTCAAACAGGATGCGTTTGTCTATGGTGCCTCCAGAAAGACGCTCTATCGGACCGATACCCGCGACCGCACCATGACGCCTTTCGGAAAGGTGGAGGGACTGAGCGGGGTGGACATTTCGGCTATGGCCTACAACCCCGATCACGAGGTGCTGATTGTGGGCTACGCCGACGGCTATGTGGATTTGGTCTATGGTTCGGACGTGCTTCCCATCGACGATATCTACGACAAGGACCTGGGTACTGGCAAGAAGGTGAACGCCATTTACACCGAAGGCCGCTACGCCTATCTCGCGATGGATTTCGGCGTGGTGGTGCTGGATTTGCGCAAGGGCGAGATCAAGGAAACCTATCAGACCATCAATCAACAAGGTTCCTACGATGCGGTGCTGGAGGTGCTGATTCTGCGCGACCGCTTCTATCTTTTGCAGGAATCGTGCGTCAAGACCGCGCCCGTCAACGCTCCCAATCTCAACGACTATTCGGTATGGGAAACCGATACCTGTATGGAGGAAGGGAAATCGTTGGCGATGAAACCTTTGTGGGGCGGTGTGATGATAAAGCGCGACACAGGTCTGCTGTGGGGCGACGCGCAGAGGGGTTGGAGGCCCTTGTCTTTCTCGGCGGAGAACGCGCGGCCGCTTTTTGTGGATGCCGACGGCGAACATTTGTTTTTGGGATGGCTGGATACGCTTACATGGAAAAGATGGGTGGAAGTATGGACGGATACGGACACGCGCATGTACTCCACCGAGGAACTGAGCATCTACACCCCTTCGGCGGCGATGGTGGACGAGGAAGGCAGATTGTGGACCGCTACGGCAGGGGCGTTTATCCTGATAAATATGCAGAAGAACATGGTAGAGACGACATACTATTGCCGGCGCACACCTCTTTTCGACGCTCCGTATTCCGTCTCCTGCTCCCGCGACAAAGTATTGGCCTGTATCGGGGGCTATTCCCGTATTTACGCTCCGGTAGGAAACCGCTTCCAGTTCTCATATCTGTATGATGATGAATGGAACAATTATGAAGCAGTCAGTTATACACCTCCCATACCGGCCTATTCGCCCGCTTTCGCCGTCGAGGACCCGCAGGTTCCCTTCCGTTTTTATGTGGCTTCCGCGATAAGCGGACTGGTGAAGTTGGAGAAGGATTCCTATACGCTCTACAATCCCGATAATTCGCCTTTGGAGTGGAACAATGTGTTGCACGGCGACTGCCGTCTGACGGGGCTGGCTTTCGACGCTTCGGGCGATTTATGGATAGTGAACAACCTGGCGGACAAGTCCCTGCATGTATTGCACCGCAACGGAGACTGGCATTCCTACGACCTGCGGACCTTGGGCTACGACGTGTCGCGTGTGGGCACTTTGTTGGTGGACTATTGGCAGCACAAGTGGGTGACTTTCGACCATTCGAAGGTGGCGGTGCTCGAAACCGACGGCAGTTCGATAAAGGGTCTGACGGTGGATATGAATTATGGTAACGATTTGAAAACCGAGAAAGTTTGGTGTATCGTGGAAGACCAACTCGGTCACCTTTGGTTCGGAACGGACCGGGGTGTGAAGATCATCGACCAACATGCCCGTATGTTCGAATCTCCGCGCGGGACATACACGTCGGTGCCGGTAAAGACCGTCAAGGTGCCCGTCGACGGCTATCTGATGGAACTGCTCAAAGACGACCAGGTGATGGCCATAGCTGTCGACGGGGCCAACCGCAAATGGCTGGGGACCGGCGAGAACGGCTTGTTCCTGGTGTCGGCGGACGGCATGGAGGAACTGGAACATTTCACCACCGACAATTCCCCCTTGCTTTCGAATTCGGTGAGCGATCTGGCCATCGACAACCGGACCGGCGAACTTTTCATCACCAATGAGTTGGGTTTGATTTCCTATCGCGGCACGGCCACCTACACCCAAGATTTCGACAAGAAAGAGGTCAAGGCCTATCCCAATCCCGTACGGCCCGGCTACGAAGGCCTCATCAGTATCAAAGGATTGCCCAACAATGCTTTGGTAAAGATTACCGACACCAAGGGCAATCTGATTTACCAGGCCAAGGCCACGGGCGGCCAGCTTTCGTGGAACGGCTACAGTATGCAGGGAAAGAAGCCCGACAGCGGCGTCTTGTTTGTGTATGCGGCCGGAGACGATAAATCCGAGCGCGTGGTCTGCAAAATCTTTTATGTGCGATGAGGGTTTCGGGTAGAGGGGTGGTGACCCGTTCGTTGCCTTACGGCGACAGCCGGCGGATTGTCCATATCTATACGGAAGAAGAAGGTATGCGGGGCTTTATCGTGCGTATGCCGCGCAAGGCGGGCGGCAAGGTGCGCGCCTCGTTTTTCTTTCCCCTCTCCCAACTTGAATTCGCATACGAACGCAAACCCGCCTCCGAGGATGCCTTGGCCTATCTCATGGATATACGTCCGGCCTATGCCTACCGCAGTCTATACAGTGATGTACGCAAGAACGGCATGGCTTTTTTCATGGCCGAGGTGTTGAGCCGCTGCATCACCCGCTCCGAGCCCGATTCCCGTTTCTTCGCCTGGCTGTGGAAAGCCTTGCAGGATTTTGATACCCAAGAGAAAGGCTTTGCCGATTTTCACCTTTTCTTCCTTTTGGAAATCGCCTCGCTCTTAGGCGTTTCGCCCCGCTTGGAAAAAGAGGCTCCGTATGCTTTCTTCGATTTGAGGGAGGGGGCGTTCTCGAACGAGAGACCCTTGTATCAGGAGTTCATCGCGGGGCAGAGGGTGGCGGATTTGCAGACCTTGCTCCGTGTTTGGCGCGAGGATTCCGCCGAGGGCGTCTTTACGCGCGAACAACGCATAGGTCTGTTGCAGACCCTTTCGGATTATTGCCGTCTGCAGGCGGGCGTTTCCGGCGAATTCCACTCCCTGGAAGTTCTGCGGACTTTGTTTTCCTGATGGTTTTTAGAATGCCATTCCGTATATTTGCAAGTTTAAAATTTTAGAGTATATGAAGCGTTTATCTTATGTCTTGGCTTTTGCCTTGGCTTTAACTTTGAATTTCAATAAAATGAATGCACAGAGCGCGTACGACTACATCTCGGCGCAGGAGAAACCGACCGAACAACAGGTTCTCATTCAGACACCCTATGGCAACATGGTGGTGAGCCTCTACAACGAGACGCCGCTGCACCGCGACAATTTCATCAAATTGGTAAAGACGAAGATGTTGGACAGCACGCTCTTTCATCGTGTCATCAAAGGTTTCATGATTCAGGGCGGCGACCCGCAGTCCAAACGCGCCCAGGCGGGCGAGGTGTTGGGGGGCGGTGATTTGGGCTATACCGTTCCCGCCGAGATCGTTCCCGGACTTCTGCACAAGAAAGGGGCGCTTTGCGCCGCGCGCATGGGCGATCAGGTGAATCCCGACAGAGAATCTTCCGCCAGCCAGTTCTATCTTGTGCAGGGTAGGGTGTACACGCCCGAAGAAATCAATCTGATACGTACCCGCTACGGCATGAACATCACGCCCGAGCAGGAAGCGCTCTACACGACGGTGGGCGGAGCGCCGCATCTGGACGGGGCCTATACGGTATTCGGCGAGGTGGTGAGCGGTATGGAGGTGATTGACCTTATCTCCGCGCAGGAAACCGACGTCAACGACCGTCCGTTGGAAGACATCCCCATGATTGTCACTTTGCTGTAATGATATGCAACTGAAAGAAAAAATAGAAAGCCTCTTGGACGAGGCCCGCAAGATCAGGTTGGCGTCGGAAGAGGAGGCGGAGAAGTACCGTATCCGTCTGTTGGGCAAGAAGGGTGAGATGAACGCGCTTTTCGAAGCGTTCAAGACCGTGGAGCCCGAGTTGAAGAAAGAAATCGGGCAATCGCTCAACCAGCTTAAGAATGCCGTGCAGGAGTCGCTTCTCAAAGCCAAGGAGGAACTCGAACAAAGTGTGCGTGGCGTGGAGGCGGGTTCTTTCGACCTCACCCGTCCCGTGGAGGACGAAATCGGACACCGTCATCCGCTTTCGCTGGTGCGGGAAGAAATCTACCGTATCTTCGGAAAGATAGGGTTCGACATTTCCGACGGCCCCGAAATCGAAGACGACTGGCATCTTTTCACCGCGCTCAACTTTTCTCCCGAACATCCGGCGCGCGATATGCAGGACACTTTCTTTGTGGAGAAGAACGGCGGGGTCGACGATGTGGCGTTGCGCACGCATACCTCGTCGGTGCAGATCCGCGTCATGAACGGCCGCAAGCTCCCCATCCGCACGCTCTGCCCCGGCCGCGTGTACCGCAACGAGGCGGTCTCGGCGCGCGCCCACTGCTTTTTCCACCAGGTGGAAGGCCTGTATGTGGACAAGGGTGTGTCCTATGCCGACATGCGCGAAGTGCTGCTCTATTTTGCCAAGGAGATGTTCGGCAACGATACCCGTATCCGTCTGCGTCCCTCGTATTTCCCTTTCACCGAGCCTTCGGCCGAAATGGACATCGCCTGCAGCATCTGCGGCGGCAAGGGGTGCGCGCTGTGCAAGGGCACGGGCTGGGTGGAGATTCTGGGCTGCGGCATGGTGGATCCCAACGTGCTCCGCAACTGTGATATCGATCCGGAAGAATACAGCGGTTTCGCTTTCGGCATGGGTGTGGAACGTATCGCCAACCTCCTCTATCGGGTCAACGACCTGCGTCTGTTCTCCGAAAACGACAAACGCTTTTTGGCACAATTCTAAAACGGATTCCGAAAGCTTATGCAAAGATTCTTTCTTCGTTGGGGCGGGGTGGGCGTGATGATACTGTTCGCGGCGGTGGCCTGCAAGGAGAAGCCCGCTTCCGTGGAGGCCCTTGGAAATACACGGGCGGGGGAAGTTTCCGCTCCCTGTTGCGACAGCGATTCCCTGTATGGTTTCGCGCAGGCGCAGGTACGCTTCGGTTTCCGTCTTCCCGGAACTCCCGCGCACCGGCAATGCGCCGACTATCTGGCCGCTACGTTGCGCCGTTTCGGAGGCATGGTGCAGGTGCAGGAATTCACCGCGAGGCGTTGGGACGGCGAAAGCCTGCCGGGACGGAACATCATCGCCTCCTTCCAGCCCGAAAACCCGCGTAGGGTGTTGCTGTGCGCCCATTGGGACTCGCGCCCCTACGCCGACAACGACCCCGATTCCGATTTGCACAGGACGCCTATCGAGGGTGCCAACGACGGGGCGAGCGGCACGGCGGTGCTGCTCGAAATCGCCCGCGTCCTGCAACAGAACCCCGCTCCGGTGGGGGTCGACATCCTCCTCTTCGACCTGGAGGATTCGGGAAAGCCCCGTTGGGCTCCCGATGCGCGGGGCGACGAGTTCACCTGGTGCCTGGGCTCGCAGTATTGGGCGGAGAACCCGCATATCCCGGGCTATTCGGCCCTGTACGGCATCCTGCTCGACATGGTGGGCACGGAAAATCCTTGTTTCACGATGGAGGCCACCTCGATGTACTACGCGCAGGACATCATGCGCAAGGTGTGGGGCAAGGCCGCCCTCATGGGAATGGGGCACATCTTCCAAAGCCGCAACACGGGCGCCCTTATCGACGACCACCTTTTCGTCAACCGCATTCTGGGCATCCCCACCATTGATATCGTGCACTACGACAATCTTTCGGGCACGGGATTCTTTCCGCACTGGCATACCGTGGGCGATAAAATGGAGAATCTTTCCGCTTCCACGCTCAAGACGGTGGGCGATGTGGTGCTGGCGGTGCTTTACGAATAGCGGCCGCATTCAAAAACAAGCGAGATGCAACTTAAAAGTCTAGCCAAACAGACGGTGATTTACGGGCTTCCCTCCATTGTGGGACGCTTCCTGAATTTCTTGTTGGTGCCGCTCTACACCTACACCTTCGCGCCCGGCGAATACGGCATCGTCACCGAACTCTACGCGTATGTGGCCTTGCTGCTGGTGTTGCTCACCTACGGCATGGAGACCACCTTTTTCCGTTTCATGCAGAAATACAAGCAGGATCCGAAGGTATACAGCACCTCCGTGTGGTCGATTGCCGCCACCACCTCGGTCTTTCTGTGCCTCGCGCTCCTGTTCCGCGACGATATAGGGATGCGTATGGGCTACGACCATGCGGGACGCTATATCGCCTGGTTCGCCGTCATCCTTTCGTGCGACGTGATGGCCTCCATACCATTCTGCCTGTTGCGCGAACAGAACAAGGCGGGACGGTTCGCCCTGCTCAAATCGCTCAACATCTGCGTCAACATCTTCTTCAACCTTTTCTTCATCGTATTCTGCCCCAAGTGGATAGCCGCGCATCCCGATTCCTGGCTCACCTGGGTCTACCAACCCGATATGGGCGTGGGCTACATCTTCATATCCAACCTTATCGCCAGCCTGTTCACCTTTGTCTGCCTTCTGCCGCAGTGGCGCTATCTGCGCCTGACGTTCTCCACCAAGATGTGGCGGGAAATGATGCTGTATACCTTGCCCGTCATGATCTGGGGGCTGGCGGGTATCATCAACGGAACCCTCGACCGTATCCTGCTCAAATACCTCACGCCCGACCCCTCCACGGCTATGGAACAGTTGGGCATCTACGGCGCGTGCTATAAGCTGTCGATCGTGATGACCCTGTTCGTGCAGGCCTTCCGCTATGCGGCCGAACCTTTCTTCTTCAAGCAGATGGACAGCGGCGAGGCTCCGGCCACCTATGCCAAGGTGATGCGTTATTTCGTGATTGCCTGCACGTTCATCTATCTGGTGTGCGTGCTGTTTTTGGACCAGCTCATGTATTTTATCGGCGCCGACTACCGCGAGGGCGCCGACATCGTGCCTATCCTTTTGATGGCCAATCTCTTTTTGGGCGTGTTCTTCAACCTTTCGGTATGGTATAAGATCAGCGACAAGACCTATGTGGGCATGTATGTGTCGTTGATAGGGGCGGCGGTGACCATAGGCATGAACTGCCTGCTCATTCCGCATTTCGGCTACCACGGCGCGGCCTGGACGGTGCTGGCCTGCTATGTCGTGCTGAGTGTGATTTCGTATCTGTGGGGGCAAAGATGCTATCCGGTGCCTTATCCCGTCAAACGCATCTTACTCTACCTGCTCTCGGCGGTGGTGCTGTGCCTGCCCTCCCTGTGGATTCATTGGCCCAACCGGGCGCTCAAACTCCTCTACGGAGGCGTAATCTGCATAGGTTTCATCCTGGTTGCGCTGAAAGCGGAACCCGAACTGAGGGGCGCCCTGCGTCGCCGCGCCTGAATTTTACGTATAAATTCCGTATATTCGCGGGCTTATTATGGACAAGAAGAAAAACGACGATACACCTAAGAAGGGCTCCCGTAAAGGGCGGCCCGTCTGCTCTTTCTGCGGCAAGGAAATCGGCCCTTACGAACCTGCCGTGCAGGCTCCCGACGGAGCTTGCCTGTGCATGAACTGCGAGACGCTCGCCCACGGCTATTTCGAGGATCTCAAGAAGCAGCTCAAGGCGCAGAACGCTCCCGAGGAGCTTCCTCTCAAAAGACCGCAGGAAATCAAGGCGTTTCTGGACGAATATGTGATAGGGCAGGACGATGCCAAGAAAATCCTTTCGGTGGCGGTATACAACCATTACAAACGGCTCAACTATCTGGCGCGGCACAAAGACGCCGCCGATACCGAGATAGAGAAGTCGAACATCGTGATGGTGGGGCCCACCGGCACGGGCAAGACCTTGTTGGCGCGCAGCATCGCGCGTCTGCTCAAGGTGCCTTTCTGCATCGCCGACGCCACCGTGCTCACCGAGGCGGGCTATGTGGGCGAGGATGTGGAGACCATACTGAGCCGTCTGCTGCAGGCGGCCGACTACGATGTGCAGCAGGCCGAGCGCGGCATTGTCTTCATCGACGAGATCGACAAGATCGCCCGCAAGTCGAGCAATCCCTCCATCACGCGCGACGTGTCGGGAGAGGGCGTGCAGCAGGCCCTGCTCAAACTTCTCGAAGGAACCGAATCGCTGGTGCCCCCCAAGGGCGGCCGCAAGCATCCCAACGCCGATATGGTGACCGTGAACACCCGCAACATCCTCTTTATCGTGGGCGGCTCGTTCGACGGCATAGAAAGGCAGATCGCCTCGCGCCTGCACCTTAAATCGGTAGGATACCGCAAGAGCGAGGACCGCCCCGTGGAGTTGCAGGGCGACGCGCTCCTGCAATACGTCTCCCCGCAGGATCTGCGTGCCTACGGCCTGATTCCCGAACTGGTGGGACGTATTCCCGTCATCGCGCATCTGGACAATCTGGACCGCAAGACCCTTCTGAATATCCTTACCGAGCCTAAGAACGCCCTGGTGCGCCAATACAGGCAACTCTTCAAGATGGACGGCGTGGAGCTGGAGTTCGACCCCGAGGTGTACGACCTGGTGGTGGACAAGGCCTTGGAATTCAAGTTGGGCGCCCGCGGTCTGCGCAGTATCATGGAAGTGGTGATGAACGACCTCATGTACGAGATGCCCTCGAAAGACGTGGACCGCTATCGGGTCACCGTGGACTATGTGCGCGAACATCTCGGCAAGGGTGTTTTCGATAAACTCAAGAACAGCTGATATGAAAAAGCTCCTTCGAAGAACGGGAATCCTGCTGTTTTTGTCGGCTTTCGGCCTGGGTACGCTCCACGCCGCGGCCACGGCTCCGTCCGAACCGGACTGGTTCAGGAAGGCTTTTCCCGAAAGGTTTTCCGAGGGGCAGCGCAAGAACGCGGAAAAAGCCGCCTCGAGGGTCAATATCCTGTACGAAGGACAGCGCTACGAATCCCTGGTGGTCTGTGTGGGCGAGAACAACCGTCTTACGGCCGACCATACCCGCTACGGCGCCGGCACCGATATGCGTTACAGCTGGTGGGACGTGGACGGAGGTACGCCTTTCATCGAGAACCAGACCACGCCCGACTATACGCTCTACTACGCCAAGGAAGGTGTCTACGGCCTGTGTGTGGTCGTCACCGACCAAGGCAATGAAATCGGCCGCGACACCGTCAACGTGTATGTGGGCACCCGTCCCGATCCCTCCACCTATACGGTGATACCCGATACCATCTGCTACGGGATGGAGGCCACGATAGGCACCGAGGGGCAGGGCCGCCACTGGGCCTGGAGCACGGGCGGCACCACGCAGTACATCAATATCCGTCCTCCCAAGACCACCTACTATCCTTTCCTGCTTTCCGACTATCCCATCGTCGAGATGGGCTACCGCAACCTGTGCCATGCCGAGGACTCCTCGTGGGTAAAGGTGTTCGACTCCGCCCAATTCTCCGTGATCGGGCCCGATGGCATCTGTCAGGGCTCCACCATAGAACTGCGCGTGGAGAACGGTACGGAAATCCTTTGGAACGGACAGGCGGGAGGCAGCGTGAACCGCTTTCCCGTCCCGCACGACACCGTGGTACGGGTAACGGCCACCGACCGCTATAACTGCCGCGGCAGCCAACACAAGGAAATACACATCATCTCCATTCCCGACGGCGAACTGCGGGTATATGTGGACGGAGAACCCTCCGACAGCGTCTGTCTGGGAAGAAAGGTGCGCATCGAGGCGCTTTCGGACATGGCCGACCATTTCCGTTGGTTCACCCGCGACACCACACCCTATATCGAATTGATACCCAAAACCGATTTCCGTGCCTATTGCGATTTTTCGGTGGGGGCGTCGGGCGACTGCAAGAACCGGGTGGAGACCGAAATCCGGGTGGAGAACTGCAACCGTGTCTATTTTGCAAGCGGTTTCGTTTTGGACGGACATTCCAAGACTTTCGGCCCCATAGGGGTGGAGGACACCGCCCGTCAGTACTATTTCGCCGTGTTCAGCCGAAGCGGCGAGATGGTCTATTCCACCCACGAATTCTCACAGGGGTGGGACGGCCGCTTCAAGGGCCAATGGGTCTTGCCCGGCGTGTATGTCTATGTGTTCAAGGAGACTTACGAACAGTTCGAGTGGACCCACCGCGGCACGGTTTCGGTGATACGGTAGGTCCGGTCGCGTTTATTTCCCCAACAGGCGGAACATGTTTTTCTTGTAGGCTTCCACACCCGGTTGGTCGAAAGGATTGACCCCCATCGCGTAGCCGCTCAATCCGCAGGCGTATTCAAAGAAATAGATGAGTTGACCGATGGCGTATTCGTTGAGCTGGGAAATCCGGATGCGCAGCACCGGCACCCCGCCTTCTTCGGAATGTGCCAGACAGGTGCCTTCCTCAGCCTTGGCGTTGACATACGAGAGCCGTTTGCCCGCCACGAAGTTCATGCCGTCCAGATTGCTTTCGTCCGACGGAATCTCCACATGCCGGTCGCAGTTGTCGAGGCTGAGCATGGTTTCCAGAAACAGGCGTTCCCCGTCCTGGATATATTGCCCCAGCGAGTGGAGGTCGGTGGTGAAGCCCGCGCTGGCGGGGAACAATCCCTTGTGCTGCTTGCCCTCGCTCTCGCCGTAGAGTTGCTTCCACCATTCGCTCAGATAGAAGAACCGCGGGTCGAAGTTCACCAGAAGTTCCACTTTCTTGCCCTCCACATTATAGAGATATTGACGGTAGAGCGCGTATTGGGCGCCCGGATTGCGGGTCCAGTCGATTTGCGGGGAGGTGAGTTTGCGGCATTTGTCTTTGGCGCCCGCCACCAGGTCGGCGATGTTCACGCCCGCCACCGCCAAGGGGAAAAGCCCCACCGGGGTAAGCACCGAATAACGGCCTCCCACATTGTCGGGCACCACATAGGTGGTGTAGCCCTCTTCGTCGGCCAGGGTCTTGAGCGCCCCTTTGGCCTTGTCGGTGATGGCCACGATACGTTTGCGTGCCTCACCCTTGCCGTATTTCTTCTCCATGTGGGCGCGCAGGAGCCGGAAAGCGATGGCCGGCTCGGTAGTGGTGCCCGACTTGGAAATCACGCAGAGGGTATAGTCGGTGTTGTCCAAAAGTTCGAGCAGTTCGTGCATGTAGTCCTCGCTGAGATGATGCCCCGCATAGATTACTTCGGGAGAGCCTTTCCGGGAGGCCGAAAGCTGCGGTTTGAGCGCTTCGAGCACCGCGCGGGTGCCTAAATAGGATCCCCCGATGCCCACGCATACGAATACCTGCGATTTGGCGCGGAATTCATCGGCCTTCGCCATCATTTCCTGCAGGTTGAGGTCGGTGATTTCGGAAGGCAGGTTGACCCAGCCCAAAAAGTCGTTGCCGGGTGCGGTACCTTCCAACAGGTCTCTGTTGGCCTGTTCTATCTTTTCTTTAAGAGGCAGGAGCTCCTCGGGAAAATTACCCTCGGCCACCTCGGCAAGCATCTTTCCCGCCTGCAAGCCGAAACCGAAATCCAAACGAAAGACTTCCATAGTTTGATTTTACTTGTAATTTTGCAAAGGTAATCATTTGTTGTATTTTTACCTCTCATTCACAAGTATGTTTGAATCGGTAAAAGCGGCCTGTTGGCGGCGGAAATTTAGAAAGAACCTCATGCGCGGGCGTTCCGACCGCGATCTGGGTGTGCGCGAGGCGCACGCCACGGCCGTGTATTACGCCTACGAGAACGAGGCCGAGTGGAAGCGTCTGCAAGTTTCGTTGCAGGAACTCGCTCCCCGTTTCGGGCAGATTAGGATTCTGGTGTCCGTGCCGGAAAACGGAGAGGCGCCGGACCTGTCCTCGCCTTTCGAAACGGGCGTGCTCGGCAAGAACGATCTGGACTTCTGCGGAATGCCCAAGAAAGGGAAAGCCGGATTCGCGTCCGATTTCTTTTCCCGTAAATACGACTTTTTTGTGGATTACAGTCGGGAATACCACAATCTGGACGCGGCCGTCTCGTCCCTGATACGGGCGAAAGTAAAGATAGGCAAGGGAGGAAAGTGGGGTGAGCAGGCGCACGATTTCATCCTGGCACCGCAGGGCGGAGACTCGTTCGTGGCGTCCTTCACCCGCACCTTGCAGACCTATCTGCCTGTCGTTCTGCAAAGCGCGGCCTCCGAACCAGTCGCCGACCGACATTAATACAGTATGTTATGTTGCTGAAAGATAAGATAAGCGGAGTGGGAACCGCCTTGGTGACCCCCTTTACCCCAACGGGAGAAGTCGATTATGCGGCTTTGAGAAAGATTGTCGAATACAACCTCTCCTGCGGCGTGGATTTTCTGGTCGCGATGGGAACCACCGGAGAATCGCCCGTTCTGACCGCCGACGAGAAGCGGAAAGTATGCGCGGCCTTGGTGGAGTATACCGACGGGCGGGTACCGTTGGTCATGGGGATAGGCGGCAACAATACGGCCTCGGTGGTGGAGCAGTTGCAGAAGACGGACCTTGCGGCTTTCTCCTATGTGCTTTCGGTGGCTCCCTACTACAACAGGCCTTGTCAAGAGGGTTTGTATCAACATTATAAGACCATAGCCGAAAACAGTCCCAAACCGGTCATCATCTACAATATCCCCTCGCGTTGCGGGGTGAATGTGGAACCCGACACCATTCTGCGCCTCGCCCGCGAGGTAAAGAACGTGGCGGCGGTGAAGGAAGCCTCAGGAAACCTGGCGAATATCGGGAAAATCTTAGGCGGAAGGCCGGCGGATTTCGCCGTTCTTTCGGGCGATGATTCGCTGACCCTGCCGTTGATGGCGATGGGTGCCGACGGGGTCATCAGCACCACGGCCAATGTCTTTCCCCGTCAGATGGTGGCCTTGACCCGTGCCGTACACACGGGCGAAATGGAAAAGGCCCGGGAGATTCACTATAAGATCGCGGGCGCTATCCGCCTTCTTTTTGAGGAAGGCAATCCCGCGGGCGTGAAAGCGGCCCTGCATATCCAAGGCTTCTGCGAGAATTCCCTGCGCCTGCCGTTGGTCGCCGTCACACACAACCTCTACGGCAGGATAGAACAGGAATGCAAGAAAATATAAGACAGACAGTTATTCTGTAAACTCTATGACAACTCCCGTTGCAGAATAGGAAACTTTTCTGTAAATACCCAAAACGGAAGAAACGTGTTTCTTCACATAGATGTCAACAATGGTCTGCGCTCCCGTAAGGTATGCACTTTCGAACATATCGCCGATGGCATTTTCTCTTGCCGCGCTTCGGGAAAGTCCACCTATGCCGAATATATAGGTTGCCGAAGCAGACCCGGATACGGGTCCGATGACTTTAAAGTTTTTTTGCGTCAGCTCGACAGAGGTCCTCGTATCGTTTTGATTCCAGGTGTAAAAATACGTCGATCCGCAACTGGTCAGGATTACGGCGCCCAAGACCACCACGCATGATTTAAGAAACGTTTTCATATCTTGACAGGATTGTTATCGCCCGACAAAGATATTAATATATTTCGACAACGCAAAAATATTTTTTCAAAATTTCATAGGCTATTCCTTTTGCAGCATTTCTGCCGATGTCTTCAAATTCTCGATATAACGCGCAATACGCCATTCCATTGTTTTCTTGTATAAACGTTTTGATATGAACATATTGAAAAGCCAGCCGAACTTTACATTCATATCCATGATATAAATGGTCTTGTCGTGAGCCAAAGGAACAATGAATAAATCCCCATAGGCTGCCTGAAGTAGATTTCCTGAATAAGTGGTATTTATAAATATTTTACGGCTATACTTTTTAATGTCTTTCACGCGTAGACTATCCATATCGGATATGTGCTCATAGTCGGTATGACTGCCGTGGGTGTCTGTCATGATTCCATCTATGCAGACATCCTTAATCCGTTTTATATTAGGAATAATCACATCCATAACGATTTTCCCCTTTCCTGTTTCCGGGTCATAAGAAGTTGATTTGTATTCTATCAAAAAAGATTCCTTGGATTCGTCATTCTGCTTTCCAAGCCCATTGAAAGCCCAATCGAATAGATGCTCAGGATTGCTTTGAAAATCGCATACAAGACTATCGACCAATATATCGGCGACCGCTGGAGAGGCATTGACCAAAAGTGCGCATTCTGTTCGGAATGTCTGTTCGGTGTAAGTTGTAAAGATTGTCAATAAAAGCATCATCCATTTCATGGCTTTTTACAAATAAAGTTCCATTAATAAAACGACTATATATAATGAACAGAAACATACCAGTTCTATCCAATACAAGAAACAGCTGTATAATGTTTTTGATATGTATGCGGTTGTCAACGATAGGGTAAGGATGCAAAAGGGTAGAAACCAAAATGGACTGACCCAAAATATCCACAGAATGGCACTTATCCCGGCTATAAAAGCCGCTATATAATGCGTATATAAAAGCCATCTGTTACAGTGATAGTTTCCTGAAAAGGCAATAATCAGCATCATGAAAGCGGTGACAAGAACCAAAGAAGAAGATTGAGGGTATTCAAAAGAAATCGTCTTTGCCATATTCCACCAAACGGGAATAAACAGAAAAAACTGCAACAGAATAAAAAATGGAAACAACAAGCGCAACCATCTTTTACAGTACCCTAATAAGCTATAGGTGCCCGATAGGTGTTTCGGGATGCCGAAAGTCTTTAATACCGCTGTATTATAGGTAATAAAAACAAGGATTGTGAATACTGTCCGTACCATTATCGTTTATTATGCGCTATCCCTTGGAAGACTTTTGACATCTTTTTTTTGTTTTCCGCAAAATTATATTATTTTAATAGACTGCGCAAGTTTTCGACC
>CAZEOJ010000022.1:0-16188 GCA_964513825.1 uncultured Bacteroidaceae bacterium | reverse complement strand
TTGCATCCGCTGTGGAAAAATCGGTGCGCCGCCTGGAATATACCCGCTTGGCCGACACAAAGAAAACTATCGTGGTCAAGCAGGAATACTCGAATGTCCCTGTCCGGGTTTCCGAAATCCTTTATATGGAGGCTATGGGAAACTACACAAAGATTTATCTTACAGGAGGGGAAATGATATTGGCCCGTAATTCTCTAAAATGGTTCTGTGACCGGTTCGATGCAAACGTCTTTATCAGGATTCATAAATCATTGGTGGTGGCATCCGACAAAATCAAATGCTATAACAAGCAGTCCGTCAAACTTATCAACGATAAAACGCTTCCCGTCGGCCGCTATTATTCCCGCCTCATCACTCAGCGGTAGGCTTCACGCGGTCGAAATGATCCAGCGCCCAGGCGATGAGGTTATGGATATGGGGCATCAGGCTCTTGCCTGTCGGGGTAAGCGAGTATTCCACTTTCGGCGGGATTTCGGCATACACCTTGCGTTTTACAAGGCCGTCGGTTTCCAGATTCTTTAAGGTTTCGGTGAGCACTTTCGGCGAAATATCGGGAATGGCCTTGCCGATGGCGTTGAAGCGGGTGGCCTTGTTTTCCCAAAGGATACAGAGCACCAGCATCGCCCACTTGCCGGAGAAACGGGCGATGACGTTCCGTATCGGACAAGTATCGACACAGGTATATTTTTTTAGGTTTTCTTGCAGTTCCAACGCGTTCATATTCTATTTTACTTACGTGTAGGTAAGTCCCTTACATTTCTGTAACTTCTTGTTTGTAAGGTTGTGATGACGTACCTTTGCACTTACAAAAAGAAAGGGACTTTCCTTTGCAAAGTTAAACATTAAAACAAAAACACCATGAACGAAGTAAAGAAATTGAACAAAGGCGAGAAGTTCGCCCATGTTTCGGTAGGGAACCTGAACGGTTTTGAAGGAAAACAGTTTGTCAAGGAGGCGACCGAAGCCTCTTCGTGCGAAATCTCGTTCGGTACGCTGCCCCAGGGTGCGGCCGTGCCGTTCTTCCACAGCCACAAGGACAACGAGGAGAACTACATCATCCTCTCCGGCGCGGGCAAGTTTCAGGTAAACGACACCGTGTTCGACATTGCCGAAGGTTCGGTGGTGCGTGTGTCCACCCACTGCGACCGCAACCTCAAATGCACTTCCGAAAAGCCGATGACCTACCTGTGCATCCAGGCCAAGGAAGGCAGTCTGGGCGGCTACACGATGACCGACGCCGAAGTGACCGAAAGAGCCAACTTGTTGTAAACACATTCCTCACTTCATCACCAGGCGATAGGGGTCGAAGCGGCTTCGGTCGCCGAGCAGGTTGTGGTCGGAGAAACTGTAGTAGTTTTTTCCGCACACGATGAGGTGGTCGAAGATGTGCAGGTCGAGCAGGCGCGCGCCCTCGGTGAGTTTACGGGTGATGTTGATGTCTTCGGGACTGGGGCTGAGGTTGCCGCTGGGATGATTGTGTCCCAGGACAATGCCGCAAGCGTGTTCGTCGATGGCGAATTTGAAGATTTTTTTGGCATCGACGGTGGTGGAGGTCAAGCCCCCCTCGCTTATCAGCACCTTCCGTATCAACTTTCCCGACTGCGCCAGCAGGAGCGCGATGAATTTCTCGTAGGGCGAGGAGGCCAACTCGGGGTAGAGCAGTTGAAAGGCTGCCTGGCTCGAGGAAATGAGCGTCTCTTCGCCGACAGGAATCTCAAAACTGCGTTTCCCCAATTCCATACCCGCCAGAATGGTGACGGCTTTGGTTTGGCCGATACCCTTGAATTTGCGGGCCAGTTCCTTGGGCGAGCGCCGGCTCATTTCCATAAGATTGCCGTCGAAATGGGAAAGCATCTTTTGGGCGATGTCCACCGCCGAGAGCAGACTGTTTCCCGAACCGATAAGGATGGCAAGCAACTCTTCGTTACGCATATCCTCCACCTTTCCGGAAAGGAATTTCTCACGCGGACGGTCTTGCGCGTCCCAGAACTTGATAGGCAGGAAGCGGCGGGCATCGAGAGGAAACAAAAACTCAGGTGTGTCGATGTCGGTATCGACAGCCGGTGCCGTTTCGATAATCTCCTCCGTCGCGGGGTTTGTAAACATAGGGTTCATACAATTGTTTTTCCCTATAACGTAAAAACCCCGTTTTTATCGAAAAAATTATTCCTAAAAAATGTTAAAAGCCGCTTAGAGGGCATTTAAACGCTATATTCTCCGCGTCAACACCTTTACAAGTTTGGTGTCTTTAAAGAATTCCTTGCCCACGATGCGCAGCACCGTATAGGAGGGAATGGCCAGAATCATGCCCCAAATGCCTCCCAGGGTTCCCGCAATCAGAATCACGAAGAAAATCTCGAGCGGATGCGCCATGACGCTGGTGGAATAGATAGTTACCTGCAACACGAAATTGTCGATGAGGTTGCAGGCGACAAAAACCCCCGCCACCTTCACGATCATCCAGAACAACTCTATCGTAAAACCCGCCTCGATATTGGTGAAGATAGTGAAAAGGCACGTGAGCACGGCGCCGATGACAGGGCCTAAATAGGGGATGATGTTGAGGAAACCGCCCATGCAGCCATAGAGAAGGGCGTTGTCGATGCCCATAGCCCAAAGGCCGAGCGAAAGCAAAGTCATCATACACAACACTTCCAACGAAATGCCCACGAAATAGCGGTTGAGCAGACGTTCGGACGAGTCGAGCACGTTGCCCACCCGTTCTTCGTATCGGTCGGGTATGAAAAGGAAGAGAATCTTGCGGAAAAGCTGTTCATCGCGCAAAAAGAAGAACGAGATGAAGACCACCGAGAAGATGCCGATGCACAGCGAAGATATGCTGCCGGTGATGCCGAGCAGGATGCCTTCGATATGGATGCTGCTCCAGATTTGGTTCGCCACCGAGAACATATAGGCCGACACCTCTTCCTGCGTGATGTCGATGCCTTTTTCGGACAGCCACGCCAAAATCCGGTCCACGCTGGCCGACGTGTTGGCCAGTACCTGCGAATAGTCGATTTCGGCAAGTTGGTTCACCTGTCTCAGAAAGAGCGGAAGAATCAGCCACGCAATCAGGCCCAGCACCCCGATGATGACCACCAGGGAGGTGATGCTCGCCAGGGTTTTCGGAAATTTGAGGCGGTTGCTGAAAAGCTTTACCATAGGCCGCCCCACCATGGAAATCAGAAAGGCCACAAGAGTGTAGACAATCAAGTCCGAAAGCCAATAAAAAGCCGCGAAAAGCAGAAAAAGGCCCGCAAGGATGCCGATAATCTTTCTTTTGTTCATTTTCGGTCGTTTTTATTTTCCAACAGTCCCGGCAGAGGCACTTCGTCGCCGTGCAGGATATTCAGATAACTTTTGTAGCGGAGCGATGAAATCCGTCCCTCCTCCACCGCCTGCTTCACCGCGCAGCCCGGTTCGTGTTCGTGCGTGCAATTATTGAACCTGCAATCGTTTATCAGGTTGTGCATTTCGGGAAAATAGCGCGAGAGCTCGTCTTTCTGAAACTGCACCATGCCGAATTCCTTGATGCCCGGCGTGTCGACGATCTTGGCCCCGAAAGAGAGGCTGTACATACACGCGTGGGTGGTGGTGTGCTGGCCTTTCTGATGCACGGCCGAAATCTCGCCCACCCGTATGTTCAAATCGGGCTCTAAACAATGGATGAGCGCCGATTTTCCCACGCCCGAGTTGCCCGAAAACAGGCACACTCTGTCTTTCATCTTCTCGCGCAGATTTTCTATGCCCTCGCCCGACACCGTGCTGGTAGCCAGCACCTCATAGCCCAAAGGCGTGTAGATTTCGCGCATCTCCCGCAATAGTCCATGTTCCTCCTCCCCGAAAAGGTCGGTTTTGTTCACCACGATACTCACCGGCACACGGTAGGCCTCCGCCGTGGCCAAAAAACGGTCTATGAAACCTTGCGGCGTGCGGGGCTGCGTGATGCCCACCACCAAGAAAGCCATGTCGATGTTGGCGGCGATGATATGGGTCTGTTTGGAAAGGTTGACCGATTTGCGGATGATGCAGTTCTTGCGCTCGTGTACGGAAGTGATCCAGCCGCAATCGCCTTCGTGTGTGGAACCGTGCGTAAAATCCACCCTGTCGCCCACCGCCACGGGATTGGTGGTCTTCACCCCCTTTATCCTGAAATTTCCCCGTATTTTACACAGATGCGTTCCCTCGGAACTCTCCACCATATAATGGCTCCCTGTGCTCGAAACAACCACGCCCTCCATAGCTATTGCATGTTCTGTGTGTCCTGCATCAAGCAGAGCTTGCGGTAGAGCGGGTGATTCTCGAACAATTCCTCGTGTGTGCCGCGCCCCACGATACGCCCGTGGTCTATCACGATGATTTCGTCGGCATGACGGATGCTCGAAAGCCTGTGCGCGATAGAGATGATGGTGCGGTTCTGCTCCTTGCCCACCTGTTGGAGCGCCTGCATGATGCGGTTTTCGGTGGCCGTGTCGAGCGCCGAGGTGGCCTCGTCGAACAGCAGGATAGGGGCGTCCTTCACCAAGGCGCGGGCGATGCTGAGCCTTTGCCGCTGGCCGCCCGAGAGTTTGTTTCCTCCGTCGCCCACAGAGGTCTCGTAACCCTCCTCCATTTCCTGAATAAAATCGTGGGCGTCGGCTTTTTTGGCCGCTTCGATGATTTCTTCTTGCGAGGCTTGGGGATTTCCCAGACGGATGTTGTTGAGCACACTATCGTTAAAGAGCACCGTATCCTGCGAAACGAGCGACGACAGAGCGCGTATATCCGAAATCTTGCAGTCGCGCAGATCCTTTCCGTCCAAGAGCACGGCCCCGGCGGTGGGGTCGAAGAAACGGGGAATCATATTCAGCAACGTGGATTTCCCGCCCCCCGAGGGACCTACCAACGCAATGAACTTTCCTCTTTCTATGCGGAGGTTTATGTCCTGCAAGGTGGGACGCTCCGGGTCGTTGTCTTCGTAATCGAAGCATACGTCTTTGAATTCCAATTCTTTTTCAAAGGTGTTCACCCGCACCGCATCGCGTTTCTCCACCACCACTTCATCGGCGCGCAAAATCTCCTTGATTCTGTCCAACGAACCCCTGCCCGAACGGAAAGTGAAATAGGCGGTGACGATGTTTTTCGAGGACGGCAGAATCTGAATGAGCGTGATCAGATAGACGATAAAGACCTCGGGACGGAGGCTTTTCTCGTGCAGAATCAGCCAGCCCCCCATCATCAAGGCCGCCACCACCGCCGTCGTTCCCAACACATCGTTCAAAGGCGAGGCCACCGACATACGATAGCCCACATGACGGTGAAGCCTGTAAAACACCGCGTTTTCCTTTTTGAAGCGCCCCACCGCGTCTTCGGTGGCGTTATAACTGCGGATAGTCTTCATGCCGTCCAGACTTTGGCTGGCTTGCGACGAAATCCTGCCCACCGAATCCTGCAAAGCCTTGCTCTTGCGCCGCAACGAACGCGATACAAGACTGGTGATGCCGCCGACCACGGGAATGAGGATGATGATGAAAACCGTGAGAGGCACGCTGATGAAAAAGAGCATCGCCACCAAGAAAAGAAGCGTGATGACATCGACCAAAACCTGTTGTATCTGGTTGAGCATCTGATTGTCTATATCTTGCGTGTTGTGACTGATACGCGAGAGCAAATCGCCTTTCTGTGCCTTGGTGTAGAACGAAAGCGGCAATATCAGGTATTGATGATAGAGGTCTTTGCGAAGTGTCGCCACCATTTTGTTGCGGATAGGGGTGAACCAATAAAGCCCCAGATAGGCGCAGAGGTCTTTGAGGAAGTAGGCGAGAAAGAGGGCGCCCACCACCCATACCAACGTGACGGTCTTTCCGTTATGCGCGATAGAAAACGTCACCCAACCCTCCAGTACGTCCATCAACGCATTCACCGCCGAATTGCCCGAGCCGGTCACGGTCTCCAACCCGCCCGCCGTGCCGAAAAGCAGGGAGAGCAGGGGAGCCACCGAAAACACCAGCACCGTGGCGAAGATAGCCGAGAGCGTTCTCAACAACACATTGATAGCCAACTGCCCCGTGTAGGGCGAGAGGTAGTGGAAGAAGAAAGAACGCCTGAAAAGCATACAGGTGTGGTTTTATTTCTTAATGTTGTCGAGGTTGTAATACAGACCGCAGTTTTCCTTGCGTTCCATCGACATCTTGATAATCAGATAGCCGATGTTGATGAGGTTGCGCAATTCGGCCAGCTTGACCGAATGCACCGATTTGTGATACAGGTCCTCGGTTTCCTTGTAGATGATGTCCAGACGGTCCCAGGCCCGTTTCAGACGCAGGTTCGAGCGGACGATGCCCACATAGTTCGACATGATGCTCTGCACCTCTTTCAGACTTTGGGTGATGAGAATCATCTCCTCGTTCAACACCATGCCCTCGTCGTCCCAATCCGGCACGTTCTCGCAGAATTCGGCCTCCGAAAGATGGGCGATAGCGTGTTGGGCGGCGCGGTGCGAGAATACCAAAGCCTCCAAAAGCGAGTTGGAAGCCAGGCGGTTGGCGCCGTGCAGACCCGTGCAGGAACATTCGCCCGAAGCGTAGAGGTTCTGAATGCTGGTGCAGGCGTTGCTGTCCACCACAATGCCGCCGCAGCTGTAATGCGCCACGGGCACCACCGGCAGAAGGTCTTTGGTGATGTCCACGCCTATCGAGAGGCATTTGGCGTAGATATTGGGAAAGTGATTGAAAATCTCGTCTTTGGAGATAGGCCGGCAGTCCAGATACACATGGTCGTCGCCGGTGATTTTCATCTCGCTGTCTACGGCGCGGGCGACCACATCGCGCGGAGCCAGTTCCAGGCGCTTGTCGTAGCGCCCCATAAAGTAGTCGCCTTTAATGGTGCAGAGTTTCGCGCCCGCGCCCCGCACGGCCTCCGAAATCAGGAAGCAAGGCCGCTCGGAGGGGTTGTAGAGCCCCGTGGGGTGAAACTGAATGAACTCCATGTTCTTTACCTGCCCTTTGGCACGGTAGACCATCGCCACTCCGTCGCCCGTGGCCACCACGGGATTGGTGGTGGTGTTGTAGACATTGCCGTTGCCGCCCGTGGCCAACATGGTGGACTTGGCTAAAATCGTGTCTATCTTATTGGTATGAGGGTTCAACACATACGCGCCGAAACACTTTATATCGGGTGTGCGGCGTGTCACCTCCACGCCCAGGTGGTGTTGGGTGATGATGTCGACAGCAAAGTAATTTTCAAGCAGTTCGATAGCGGGATGCTCCTTTACCGCTTTCAAGAGGGCGCGTTCTATCTCCGCACCCGTCTGGTCCTTGTAGTGCAGGATGCGGTGCGCCGAGTGGCCTCCCTCGCGCCCGAGGTCGAATTCGCCGCTCTGTTTCTTGTCGAACACCGCGCCCTGCTCAATCAATTCCTTGATGCGGTCGTTCGATTCGTTGATGGTGAAACGCACCACTTCTTCGTCGCAGAGCCCGTCGCCGGCAATGAGCGTGTCGCGGATATGGTCCTCGTGCGAGTCGAGCGCGTCCATCACCGTGGCGATGCCGCCTTGCGCCAAGGCCGTCGACGATTCGTCGGGTTTGGATTTGGTGATGATGCACACGCTTCCGTGCGAAGCCACTTTCAAGGCATAACTCAAACCCGCGATTCCGGTTCCGATAATCAAAAAATCTACATGTTTTTTCATGCCGTATCGACTTTTACGGTGCAGGGGATTTCCCCCGCGCAAACTCGCAAATTTACGCAAATCAAAAATTTTATTTGCAACCCAAGAGGCAAACCACTACTTTTGCGTGCGTTTCAAAACCAACCACTATGGAAACCAAAGCGAGCGTAAAGATTTTTTCCGGACGGGCCACCCGCTATCTGGCGGACAAAATCGCCGAAGCCTACGGATCCCCTCTCGGTCTGTCGGACGTAGCCACCTTTTCCGACGGAGAGTTCCGCACCTCCTACGAAGACAATGTTCGGGGAAGCGATGTCTTTATCATCCAGTCCACGTTTCCTCCCTCCGATAATCTTTTCGAATTGCTGATGATGGTGGACGCCGCCCGCCGTGCCTCGGCCCGCTCGATTGTGGCCGTGATGCCCTATTTCGGCTGTGCCCGTCAGGACCGCAAGGACAAACCCCGTGTGCCGATTACGGCCAAGTTGGTGGCCAACCTGCTCACCGCCGCCGGGGTTTCGCGCATCATCACCGTCGACCTCCACGCCGACCAGATTCAAGGCTTTTTCGAAACGCCCGTAGACCACTTGCAGTCGTCGTCTTTCTTTGTGCCGCACCTCCGTTCCCTCAATCTCGACAACATGATGTTCGCCTCGCCCGATACGGGAGGTACCCGCCGGGCCAGCATGTACGCCAAGATTTTCGGCACGGGCTTCGCCATCTGCTACAAACAGCGCAGCAAACCCAATGTGGTTGACAGAATGGAACTTATCGGTGATGTGGAAGGCAAGAACGTGGTGCTTTTAGACGACATCATCGACACGGGAAACACCCTGCTCAAAGCCGCCAACCTTATTCTGGAACACGGCGCCAAGAGCGTGCGGGCCATCATCACCCATCCCGTGCTTTCGGGCAACGCCATCGACCGCATCGAAAAATCGGACCTTATCGAGTTGATTGTGAGCGATACCATTCCCCTTTCGCGACCCTCCAACAAAATCAAGGTGATTTCCTCATCCACGCTTTTGGCGGAGGTGATCCGTCGCGTGGAATCGTGCGAGAGCCTGTCAAGTTTGTATAAGTTTACGAATTAACGTACCTTTGCCGCCCTTTTGCGCGGGAGGCGAAAGCCGTCTCAGGCCGCAAGGGGGCAATAAACAAAAAATAAAACCAACATGAAGACTGTATCTATTAGCGGTTCTCCCAGAGAGAACGTAGGGAAAAAAGATGCAAACATTCTCCGTCAGAAAGGGGTTATCCCTTGCGTGGTATACGGAGGCGCCGAACAAATTCATTTCTCGGCTTCCGAACGCGATCTGATGGCTTTGTTCACCACTCCCGAAGTCTGCTTTGTTGAGCTCGACCTCAACGGCAAAAAAATCAAGGCCATTCCTCAGGAAGCCCAGTTCCACAAGGTAAAAGACACGCTCCTGCACGTGGATTTCTTCGAACTTCGCGACAACCGTCCCATCACCATGATGGTGCCTTTCTATACGCAAGGAAACGCCGCCGGTGTGCTCAAAGGCGGTAAGTTGGTAAAGAGTATGCGCAAGCTCCGTGTTCGCGCCCTGCCCGCCGACATGCCCGAAAACATCACCGTGGATGTCACCAAAATGGAAATCCTGGACGAAATCAAGGTAAAGGATTTGGCCAACGAAAAATACAAGATTCTCAACGACCAGTCTTCTGCGGTTGTTGCGGTCAAGGCCACCCGTAACGCGGTTGTGGCTGCCGACGCGCCCGCTGCCGACGCGGAAGCCGCTCCCGCCGAAGAGAAGAAGTAATCTCCTTTCAAAAGGATTTAGAAGTTTGATTAAAAAAAGCCGCGAAGAATTTTCTTCGCGGCTTTTTTGTTGGTCAGAGTTGCCAGAGCGACGTTCCCTTAAAACCTGGAACTGAAGCTGAGGGTGTACATGTATTTGCCGAATTCGATTTGGGCGGGCTTTACCAAGGGCGCGCCGGTGTCGCCGTCTATCAGATAATAGAAATCGTCGGTGCGTTTCCCGAAATTACCCATAAAGGCGAAGTCGAGGCTGCACCGCCGCCCCAAGGCAAAACCGATGCCCGCGCTAACGGTGTGGTCCGCCCACTGTGCACGCAGTGTTTCGTTTCTATAAGGACAGGATTGCCAGATATAACCCGCCCGCAGGCTCACGATACTTATCTTCCACTCGGTTCCCACCCGCAACACGCCGGCCATTTTGTAGCTTTCGCGCACCACACTGCGCATATAGTTCTGTTCGTCCAAATCATCCATATCAAAGCGCATACCCCGGTAGTTGATCAATTCGCCATCCACGCTCACCGCGCCGAAATTCTGAATCAGAAAACCCAAACTCAGAATTCCTTTGGCGGGGGTGGAGATACTGTAGCGGACATTGTCGTAGCTGTAAGCGTCGGAGTTAGGCAGGGAGAACCCGTCGAACACATACAACATATCGGTGTTCATACTTACCGTCGACCTTTCCTTAATGTTGTAGTAGGTGGGGGTGTGAAAGGCCAAACCGACACGGAAGAAATCAAAGGGTCTGAAAATCAACCCTAATTTAAGATTGATACCCGAACCTGTCTGTCTGAGGTCTTGTTTGAGCCGATAGGAATTGAAATAATCCAGGCCTTCGGGAATAAAGGGCGAACTGATGCCGTCCAGGTTGGATTCTTCTATAATCGAAATCTGTCGGTAGTCCACGATAGGAACGCCGAGCGTGGCGCCGAAATAAAGTTTATCGGCCACATTGCCGCCGAACGAAAATACCATTTCGGAGATATTGCCTTTTTCCTGCACGATATGTTTCTGTTCGAGACCGGGGCCGAGAAAGGTAACGTAATCGAAGCCCACGGTGTCTGCAAAATCCATTAGACCTGTCTGATAGGCCAAAGTACCCACATGGGCGAGATTCTGGTCGTTGCCGCCGAAATCGTAGCCGTCGCTCACTGCCGCCACATATTCCATATACGACGACTGCGGGTTGATGCCCCGCGCGTAGGAGCAGGAATTGAAGTCCTTGATGCGGTTGGCGCCGAAACCGAACTGCAATCGCCGCAATCCGCCCTCGCTGTTTTTATTGCGGTACACCTCAAAGATGCCGCCGCCCTGCGGAAAAGTGACCCGCATGTTGTCCATTTCGGAAAGTTCTCCGTAATAGTCGCCGAGGGATGAATAGGCGAACAGACCGCCGGTGACCGAAATCTCGTGGCGGGTGTAGAGGCCTATGCCGGCGGGATTGGTGCTGAGCGTGCTGAAATTGGCGCCGAGGGCACCGAAAGCCCCGCCCATAGCGTTGAACCGCGCGGTACCGATAGGGTTTGTCATCGAGAAGCGCAACAGATCGGCATCGTTCTGTGCCTGCGTTTCCATGCCCGCGCCGCTGGCCGCCAAAACAAAGGCGCTTGTAAGTATATAATTTGCAAACCGTTTCATAGTAAAAGTGTTTTTAAATCGTATTTCCTTGTTTTTCTGTTCCGTAAGGCTTCCGCGCTATCTTCTGCGGCTTGACGAACCGCCCGAGGAACTGCCCGAACCGCCCGAGGAAGAACCCGACGACGAGCGCGATACCGAGGAGGAACTTGACGAGCGGCTCGGCGTTGAGCTTGACGAGCGCGATACAGAGGAACTTCTTGTCGGGGCGCTTTGGCTGCTGCGGGAAGAAGAACTGTTGTAGCGGGGGCTCGTGTAGGACGAGGTGCTACGGCTACTGTTGTTGTAGACGGGGCGCTGGTAGTTGGTGGTGGTGCGGGCCGGGGTGGCGGTGGTCTGCGGCCGCGACTGCGGTTGCGAGGTGCGGACCTGGTTATTCTGTACGGGCCGGCTTGTGGTGCTCTGCGTGGGGCGGTTGTAGTCGCTCTGTACGGGGCGGGTGGTGGGGCTTTGTGCAGGCCGTGCCGTGGTGGTGCTCTGCGTCGGGCGGGTGCTCACCGCCGGTCTCACCGCCGACGAAGCGGACACCTGCTTGCCGCTCAAACGCGACGAAACCCTGTCTATCATGGCCGAAGGCCGCGAACTTTCGACGGTACGGGAATTGGAAACCACCTTGCCGTCGCCCGAACCGCTGGTACGGACCGTTGCACTTGTACTTACCGCGTTCTCGTAACGTTCTGCGAACGAAGGTCTTGCTACCCTACGGGCCGGCGCTCCGTCAAGCGCCACCGAACCCTGTGTACGCACATCGCTTCCCGTCGTCGCCACGGGCCGGTTGATAGAACTGCCGCCGCTGATGCGTCTGCCGTATTGACTCTGATGATAGGTGTTGCGGTCGTAGGGGTTGTAGCAATAGTCGTGGAAACGGTCGCCCCAATAACGATCACCCCAATAACGGTCGTGAAGCCCGTCATGGTAGCCGCTCCAATAGCCGTCGTGCCACCCCCACGAATACGAATTTCCACGCCAACCCCACCTCCAGTCGTGATACGGGTAGCCGTAGCTGTAATAGCCGCTCCAGCCATACCGCCAGCCCCAGTTCCAATCGATATACCAACCGGGACGGTAGTAGAACGAGAAGGAAGGATACCACCAGTCATAGCCTAGATAAATGCTGGTGCCGTAGTAATACGGATCCCTGTCGTACCAATACGAATTGGTGTAATAGTCGGAATAATAATCGTCCGAAACGTAATCGTCGTCGTGGAAACGGCGCAGACGCGAGGTGTATTCGTAATCGTAATAATCGTCGTAGTTGAACGTGTCGACGGCATTCTGTGCGGAATAATCCTGCGTATAGGACGAGGAATAATCCTGCGGGGCGCTGTACGACGGGGAGGAAGCCCGGTCGTAGGCTCTTTCCTGCTCGCGGGTGGGAACCGAGCCGTACATGTCGTCGGCCGCCACCATAAAGGTGGTTCCGCACGAAGTGGCGAGCAAGCACAACGCAAAAAGAAGCAGTAATCGTTTCATAATTTTAAAGTACTTTTGTACCGTTTTTGAGATTTGGAATTATTGCAAGAATCGTGCCAAGCCGTTTCAATCAATCTCAAAACACTAACAAAGAGATAATTATATATAGATATGGCAAAAGATTTTTCTACCCGTGCCGAAAATTATTCGGAGTGGTACAACGAATTGGTAACCCGTGCCGATTTGGCCGAACAGTCGGCGGTGCGCGGATGTATGGTCATCAAACCCTACGGATATGCCATTTGGGAAAAGATGCAGGCGTCGTTAGACCGCATGTTCAAGGAAACGGGACATCAAAACGCTTATTTCCCGTTGTTTATACCTAAATCGTTTTTCAGCCGCGAGGCCGACCACGTGGAGGGTTTTGCCAAAGAATGCGCGGTGGTGACCCACTACCGCCTCAAAGCCAATCCCGACGGCAAGGGCGTGAGCGTGGACCCCGCCGCCAAGCTCGAAGAAGAACTTATCGTGCGCCCCACTTCCGAAACCATTATCTGGAATACCTATAAAGGCTGGATCCAGTCCTACCGCGACCTGCCTATCCTGGTGAACCAATGGGCGAACGTGGTGCGTTGGGAAATGCGTACCCGTCTGTTTTTGCGTACCGCCGAATTTCTGTGGCAGGAGGGTCATACCGCCCACGCCACGCGCGAGGAAGCGCAGGCCGAAGCCCGCAAGATGCTGGACGTGTATGCCGATTTTGCCGAGAACTATATGGCCATGCCCGTCATCACAGGCACCAAGACCGCCAACGAGCGTTTTGCCGGCGCTATCGAGACCTATTGCATCGAGGCCATGATGCAGGACGGAAAGGCGTTGCAGGCCGGCACGTCGCATTTCCTGGGGCAGAATTTCGCCAAGGCGTTCGAGGTTACTTTCCTCAACAAAGAGAATAAGTTGGAATATGTATGGGCTACCTCGTGGGGCGTTTCCACGCGTTTAATGGGGGCGCTGATCATGACCCATTCCGACGACCACGGTCTGGTGTTGCCTCCCAAGCTGGCGCCCATTCAGGTGGCTATCGTGCCTATCTACAAGAATCAGGAACAGTTGGCGCAGATTTCCGAAGCGGCCTTGAAAATCAAGGAAGCCTTGCAGAAACAGGGAATCAGCGTGAAATACGATGACGACGACAAGCAGAAACCGGGCTGGAAATTCAACGAATACGAATTCAAGGGTGTGCCCGTGCGTATCGCTATCGGCCCCCGCGATATGGAGAACGGCACGGCCGAAATCTGCCGTCGCGACACGCTCGAGAAAACGATTCACCAACAGGCCGAGATAGAGACCTTGGTGCCCGCCTTACTCAAAGAGATTCAGCAAAACCTGTTCGACCGCGCGCTCAAACACCGTCTGGAAAATACGGTAAAGGTAGACACGTGGGAAGATTTCAAGGTGCAGATAGAACAGGGCAAGTTCATTCTTGCACATTGGGACGGCACCACCGAAACCGAGGTGAAAATCAAGGAGGAAACCAAAGCCACCATCCGCGCCATTCCGTTCGACATCGAACCCGAAGAGGGCAAGTGCATCTATACGGGTGCGCCCTCGCATCATCGTGTCATTTTCGCCAAGGCATATTAAGCGTTATGAAATTTCTGATAGTAGGTTTGGGAAATATCGGCGCCGACTACGAGGGTACCCGTCACAACGCGGGCTTTATGGTGCTCGACAAACTGGCCGCCGAATGCGGGGTGCAGTTCTCTATGGACCGCTATGCGTATTGGGCGGAAGCCAAGTGCAAGGGGCATCTTTTGGAACTCATCAAGCCCACCACCTATATGAACGACAGCGGCAAGGCGGTGCGCTATTGGCTCGAGCAGGAGAAAATACCCGTGGAACGTTGCCTGGTGGTGGTGGACGACCTCGCATTGGACCCCGGCCGGTTGCGCATGAAGAAAGGGGGAAGTGCGGGCGGACACAACGGTTTGGGCAATATCGAGGCTTTGTTGGGCACACAAGCCTATCCGCGCCTGCGTTTCGGCATAGGGAGCAATTTTTCGAAAGGCCGTCAGATAGATTATGTGCTGGGCAAGTTCACGCCGCAGGATTGGGAACTTGTGGAGCCCAAATTGGAGGTTGCCTGCGAGATGATAAAGAGTTTTGCCTGTGCGGGGCTTGAAATCACGATGAACACGTACAACAATAAGTAAAATGAGCGATATTGTCCATCCGGCGGAGTTTTCCAAAATCGAAGTGTGCGAGATCATGCGGCCCCGCGTGGACGTGGTGGCGCTTTCGATAAACGATTCTTTCGAGGAGGTGATGCGGGTGATTCACGAGCGTGAATATTCGCGTATGCCTGTCTACGAGAATGATTTGGATCATATCGTGGGCGTGTTTTTCATCAAGGATCTGATTCTGCGCTTGGATTGTCTGCAAAAGGATTTCAAGTGGCAGGAATTGTTGCGCCCCGCCATTTTTGTGCCCGAGACGCAGACTATCGACACGCTTCTGCGCGAGTTCAAGGCAAAACGCCGTCACATGGCGGTGGTGGTGGACAAATACGGCGGAACGAGCGGCATCGTCACTATGGAGGATATCATCGAAGAGGTGGTGGGCGAAATCAACGACGAATCGGACGCTTGGGACGAGGATAAGTTCTATCAGAAAGTGAACCGCGACACCTATCTGTTCGACGGGCGTATGCCGATTCATGATTTGTGCAAGGTGTTGGAGGTGGAAGACGATTATTTCGACATCGAGGACGGCGACTACGAATCGTTGGCGGGTCTGATTCTGGAACAGGTGGGGTATTTTCCGCCCAAAGGAATGAAAGTGTCTTTCAAAGACTATGTGTTTACGGTGGAATCTATCGGCAACAACCGTATCACGCGCATACGCATGAACAGGAGAAAGAATGAAGACGACAAGTAGGGGATGGGTTTTTGCTGTGTTGGCTATCATGATGTTATGCGTGTCGTGCAAGGGCGATTATGTGCCTAAGCCCAAGGCGTATATGCGTATCGCCGTGCCGCAGAAACAGTACCGCGATTTCGACAGCGCGGCCTATCCTTTTGCGTTCCGTCTTCCGGTGTATGCCTCGGTGCAGGCGGTGGAGGTGAAGAAAGAATACGTCAACACGCAATGGCTCGATATCTGTGTACCCTCGCTCAACGCCAAGATTTATCTGAGTTATGTGCGCCATCCGGATTTGGATTCGTGCATCACGAGCACGCTCTTTTTTATTCAGCGGCACATGACCAAGGCCACGGGTGTGGACGAGCGCGAGATTTACGAGCCCGGCAACCGTCGCTTCGGCTATCTCTACCATATCAAAGGGCGCGATGTGGCTTCGCCCTATCAGTTCTATCTGACCGACAGCAACCGCCATTTCGTGCGGGGTTCCCTGTCGTTCGCCACCACGCCGAACAACGATTCTTTGGCACCTCTGATAGAGTTTCTCAAAACCGACATCGACACCCTGCTCGCCACGTGGGAGTGGCAGTAGAAACATACCTACAAGTAGGTATTGCACGTCGGTTGTGTGTGCGCTAATTTTGTCTGTGTTTTAGAGGGGTGATTATGACATTAAACGAATTATCCGAAGGCCAACAGGCCATGATCCTCAAAATTCGGGGCAGAGGCTCTTTCCGCCACAGGATTATAGAATTAGGTTTTGTGCGCGGGCAGATGGTGACGGCCTTGC